>JBCBPD010000025.1:0-40442 GCA_039820925.1 Bacteroidota bacterium
AGGCATGGTGAAAAACGCATATTCGCCACCATTGATGCCTTGTCGATTACCTCCTGTCGTCTGCCCAACAAAAGTGCCGTATCCAAATCGATTCGCATGATCCAGAAGCGTAAAAGTGGAAATGATGCAATAGGATAACCAAAAAATTGAGCTTTTACATTTCCACCCTACCCTGAAACAGGATTCCAGTAACATAATTTTGCGTTCATCGTCTTGAGTGAAAAACCAAAAACGATGAAACGAATTTTAATTTCTCTTACACTTTTCAGCTTTACTTTCGGTATAGGCCAAAACAACATTTCCTTGCCTTCAAAGGATGAGTTGAAAGCTATGATTACCGAAAACAACGTACCTGCCTTAGGTATCGGCACTATAGAAAATGGACAGATTACCAAAGCCTTCGTGTTGGGTGAAACCAAAGCCAATACAGCAGCCTCGGATGATGCTTTTTTCGATACCGCTTCCATTGCCAAAAACATTACTTCTTGGCTAACCTTAAAGCTTGTGAATGAAGGATTGTTCGATTTGGACGAGCCGCTATATCCTTATTGGGTTGACCCAGACCTTAAAGATGCGCCTTATGCCAAATTATTAACGGCCCGTCACATATTGGGGCATAAAACTGGATTCAAGAATTGGCGTTGGATGAACCCTGATAAAAAGCTTGCTTTTGATTTTGAACCGGGCACAAAAGTGCAATATTCTGGCGAGGGGTTTGAATATCTAAAAAAGGCCTTGGAAAGTAAGTTTGAAACCACTTTTCAAGCTTTGGTGGACCAATGGGTTTTTGAACCTTTTGGGATGCAAAACGCCCATGTGATTTGGGATTCCAAAATTGATTTTAACCAAGTCACCATTGCCCACAATGCCGAAGGAGAACCCTACAAGTTTGATATTGAAGAACGAAAAAAGGCCAGTGCCGCCGATAATTTATTGATTACGGCTAACGACCTGGCTCTTTTTGGCAACGGAATTATGAAACAAGACGGTATCTCACCTGAACTATATCAGCAAATGATTACGCCAAAATCTCCGGTGAAAGAGGGCGTGGGGATTGGATTAGGTTGGGTCGTTTTTGAAAACCTTCCGAACAACGAATACGCCTTGCTGGGCGCAGGAAGTGATAAAGGCGTAAATGCCATCATTTTGCTTTTACCAGAATCAAAACGGGGGCTGGTCGCTTTGACCAATGGTGACAATGGAAGAAAAATCGTCATGGGACTTATTGGAAAAAGCTTTGAGATTGGCCCTGAAATTTTGGGGCGCCTTTAAGGAAGCATGAAGCAAAGCAAGCCTACCTAGTGGCCTCACCAGGACTCGAACCTGGATCTAAAGTTTAGGAAACTTCTATTCTATCCCTTGAACTATGAGGCCAATGTACCAAATGTGGGCTTGCTTTCTTGCTGTATTGGAATTGCGTCAGCAAACACTAAAGTACTATTTTCCGTTAGTCTAAATCAAGGGTGTATTCCAAGACGTCGTCTAATGTTTTAAAAGAGTATAGTTTCTGTTATAAAAGTGGTATGTATATAATTTGATCCAAAAATTGAAAGGAACTTTCACTTTATGAAAATCCCTAGTGTTTTTCCTCAGAAGTATGGAAAATTTGCTGCATCAAACTTTTGGACAGCGGCTTATCAAAATAACCAGAAATCATGTTGTTTTCTTTAGCACGGCTACGATCTTTCGTATTTACAAAGGCAGAAAGAATAAAAATTTGGGTAGATTGATAGCTTTGGAAAGCCTCCCTGTAATTGTCCAAAAATGCCCAACCATCCATTTCATCCATAATCAAATCCAATAGGATGACATCTGGTAGGCGTTGTTCGTTTTCATAGAGATTGGCGCAGAAGTACAGACCTTCTTCACCACTGGAACAGGTAACAATATCAAAGTCTTTATTGAATTGCTGTATGCAGTATCGGGTAGCAAATTGCGACACCAAATCATCATCAATTATACAGACGGTCATTGACATAAATCGTTGGTTGGTTCTTAAGAGGCAAACTGTTTATCCCCTAAAGGATAACCGAGGTGAGAAAATTGCCCCTGTCATCAGGACAGAAACGGTTTTTGGCTACCGGATATTGTGCATAAAACGGTATACCTTACAGAATCCCCGATAAACGTCTACTTTGTAGTAGGGCAAACAAAGTCTGTAACCGGAATGCCTGACGCTTTGATGGCCGCAAAACCTCCTGCGATATCCACCAAATTATGAATTCCGCGACTTTTAAGAATAGAAGCTGCAATCATACTGCGATACCCTCCTGCACAATGGACGTAAGACGTTCCTTCTTCACCATATTCCCCGAGGTAATCATTTAAATAATCCAAAGGTGTTAGGGTTGCGCCATCAATGTGTTCAGCGCTGTATTCACTTTCCTTACGCACATCGTATACCTTGGTTTCCGCATCTTGTTCCAAAATGGATTTAAAGGTTTCGGCAGTGATGCTTTTTACCGTATCAAACTCTCTTCCTGAAGCTTCCCAAGCACTTGTTCCACCCTTTAAATAGCCAATGGTACCATCGAACCCAACACGTGACAAGCGCGTGATGGCTTCTTCTTCTTTACCTTCAGGGGTCACCAACAATAAGGGTTGTTTCACATCGGCAATCAAAGCACCAACCCAAGGGGCAAAACTACCGTTCAAGCCTATAAAAATAGAGCGTGGCACATGCCCTTTTGCGAAATCTTCTTGATGTCGAACATCCAAAACCAAAGCTCCCAAGGAATTTGCGGCTGCTTCGAAATCTTCTGGACTCATTCCAACGGTACCTCTTTCCAAAACTGTATCAATATCATCGTACCCTTCCTTGTTCATTTTCACGTTCAGCGGAAAATATTGAGGTGGCGGAAGCAATCCATCCGTAACTTCTTTAATGAATTCATCTCGAGACATATCCGCCCGAAGGGCATAATTCATTTTCTTCTGGTTGCCCAGGGTATCTACCGTCTCCTTCATCATGTTTTTACCGCAAGCAGAACCTGCTCCATGTGCCGGATAAACAATAATATCATCCGCAAGAGGCATTACCTTGTTTCGTAAGCTATCGTATAAAATCCCAGCGAGGTCTTCTTGGGTCACATGGTTTGCCTTTTGCGCCAAATCAGGTCTGCCAACATCTCCCAGAAACAACGTGTCACCACTGAAGATGGCATGGTCTTTACCGTTTTCGTCTCTCAATAAATACGTAGTGCTTTCCATGGTGTGCCCCGGGGTATGCATAACCACGATGGTAATGTTCCCTAGCTTGAATTCCTGGCCGTCCTCAGCGATAATGGCATCAAAACTTGGATTGGCATTGGGACCGTAAATAATCGGGGCTCCGGTTTGTTTGGAAAGGGTTACGTGCCCACTAACAAAGTCTGCATGAAAGTGGGTCTCAAAAATGTATTTTATGGTTGCGTTGTCTTTTTCGGCGCGCGCCAAATATGGTTCAGTTTCGCGTAAAGGATCAATAATAGCTACTTCTCCTTCACTTTCAATATAGTATGCACCTTGCGCCAAGCATCCGGTATAGATTTGTTCAATATTCATGTCCCAAAATTCATGTTCAACATCACTTTACAAAGGTACTTATCCCTTGGCAGAAAACTTCCGGGATTGTCCTGAAATCTTCTTTTGTATTTGCGTACGCGGACCTTTATTCAAGCAGAAATCTACTGCTTCGTTCGTCCGCACGAAAAAATTGTCTTCACCTATCGCTTCATTCAAACCGCTAACGTGCAGAATATCTCGAACGGGACCTATGGCCCCCGCGATATAAATGTCAATTCCTTTTTCTTTCAAATCTGAAATGATTTGATGCAACATGGTCGTTGCACTACTATCCATATAGTTGATGGACTCTGCGTTCAACACTATACTTTTCAATGCGTCTCCTTTTTTGGAAACATTGGCATAGAGCGTTTTTTTAAAGTAGTCCATATTGGCGAAATAGAGCTGGCCATCAAACCGTACAATCAACATATCATCATCCACTTGAATGTCCTCTGAAAAACGGGATACATTTTTGAAGTAATTGGTTCCCTTGATTTTTCCCAACACGGCGACATGGGGTTTTGAAGTTCGATAGACCAACAGCAACAATGAAAACAACACGCCAAAAATGATTCCTTCAGAAATTCCTATCAATAGCGTCGTAAGAAAGGTCAAAACCAATACCCCAAATTCATCGCGTTGCTTCTGCCATAGCTCAATGGGATATTTGAAATCTATCAATCCATATACAGCGACCAGAATGATGGCTCCGAGCACAGCATTGGGCAAGTATTGAAAGAAGTCAGTGAAAAAAAGCAAGGTTGCTCCAACGACCAAGGCACTGATGATGGAAGCCAAACCAGACCGAGCGCCCTCATCGACCATAATAGCAGAACGGGAAAAACTAGCATTAGTGGGATAGGCTTGAAAAAGCGATCCAATTATATTGGAAATTCCCAAAGCACGAAGTTCTTGATTGGGTTGGGTATATCGAGTTTGCGCTTTGTCTTCCAGTGCTTTTACCATGGTCATTGCTTCAGCAAAGGCGATAAACGCAAGAGCCAAAGCCAAGGGAAACACCGAACCCCATTGATTCAGCTCTGGCAAAGCCAAATGAAAGGAGGGGAGCCCGCCAGGAATAATGCCTACAAGAGATAGGGAAGAATGGTACTCTTCAAAAAAATAGACTCCTAAAATAGAAAGCGTTACCACAAAAACTGCACCGGGCAACTTCCTGCTTCGTTTTTTGAGCAAGACGATAATCAGAATGGCGGTAAGCCCTATCCCTAAATCAAAAAGATTGGTCTGCCCAAGATTTTGAAATAACTGACTCAAGGTTTTCAGCGTTCCACTACCGCTTTCGATAGGAATTCCGATAAGATATTTTAGCTGGCTTACCGAAATCACGATGGCAGCCGCGGAAGTAAAACCACTGACAACAGGTCTGGACAAATAATTGGCTAAAAAACCCATTTTTGCGAAACCCATCAACAATTGCAGCGTTCCGACAAAAAGCGCCAAAAAGATGGCCATTTCGATATATTGTTCCGTCGTGGCAAGTTTTAAGGAAGCCAAACCGGAGGCGACAATCAAAGAGTCAAGCGCAACCGGGCCAACTGCGAGTTTACGACTTGAGCCAAACAATCCATACAGAAGGTTGGGAACCAGAGCTGCATAAAGTCCATAGACCGGAGGCAAACCTGCAATTAAAGCATACGCCATGGCCTGAGGTACCAACATTACCCCTACCGTGAAGCCTGCCGCCAAATCTCCCTTAAAATAAGAGGAATGATAGGTGGAGAGCCATTGCAATATGGGTAAATACTGTTTTAACATAATCAAAGGTAAGCGCCCGAGCCAATCGACGCTGTGAAGTAATTGGAAGCCTAGTTAATGCTTCGAATCACTTCTTTTTTGGCTTCTTTTTTACTCCCGTCAAAACCTTCTACACCACCGACGGTGGTGTACTTCATCACATACCGTTTTCCGGGATGGATAATCTGATACGCATATTGGCACATGACAGCCGCTTCATGAAAACCGGATAAAATCAACTTCAATTTTCCTTCGTATGTATTGACATCGCCAATAGCAAATACCCCGGGAATGTTGGTCTGGTAATCTTTGGCATTATTGACCTTAATGGCATTTTTTTCAATCTCCAAGCCCCATGAAGCGATAGGTCCCAGCTTCGGAGAAAGCCCGAATAGTGGAATAAAATAATCGGTCTCCACTTGAATAGGCTCAGATTCCGAATCATTGGGATGAATCACTACCCCTTCTAAATGGTCATTTCCGACCAATGCTTTGACCTCCGCTTCGGTAAACAACTGTATTTTTCCAAGCTTTGCAAGTTCCGAAGCTTTTTCAACCGAATCCAAAGCACCCCTAAATTCATTTCGGCGATGCACTAATGAAACCTCGCTGGCAACATCTGCCAAGAAAATGGCCCAATCCAAAGCACTATCACCACCACCGGCAATGACCACTTTTTTATCTCGATAGATTTCAGGGTCCTTAATCATGTAGGCAACGCCTCGATTTTCAAAGTCTGCTAGATTGGAAATGATAGGTTTACGCGGTTCGAATGACCCTAATCCTCCGGCAATTACCACTACTTTAGCATGATGCTCCGTTCCCTTGTTTGTCGTGACGACAAAACTGCCGTCCTCGTTGCGTGTTAAATCCTCAGCACGTTCTCCCAGCGTAAACCCGGGTTCAAAAGGTCGAATCTGCTCCATTAAACGGTCCACGAGGTCACCGGCCAAGATTTCTGGATAGGCGGGTATATCGTAAATCGGTTTTTTGGGATAAATCTCAGAGCACTGCCCTCCCGGCTGTGGCAAAGCATCAATTAAATGACATTTCAGTTTCAAAAGCCCTGCTTCAAATACCGTAAACAATCCCGTTGGGCCAGCTCCAATAATCAGAATATCCGTCTGTATCATACTTCAACCTATCCTAAACAAACAAAGCCACAAAGTTACGACAATAAGTTATTTAGATTGGTTTAAAATTATAGGTTGCTTAGTGTAAACCATCTAAACTTAACCAGTTATGAACCGTATCAACAAGAACCTCATCTCCTTTCAAAAGATGTTCAAACTCATTGTTTTTTGGATTGTAGCGATAGTCTTTCCCCCATTCTTTAATACGAGTTGCAATTTGGTCAACGGCATTGCAAATAAAAATGACTTCTTCGTCAGTCAAAACTGGATGCAGGGATACACGTACCCAACCCGGTTTTAAGGTGAGGTCTTTTTGCTCAATGTTTTCAATAATGGTTTTTGACCTCTCCTTTTCCAAATTAAAAAGATAATGTCCATACGTACTGGCGCATGACCAACCTCCGCGTACTTGAATGCCAAATCTATCGTTCAGCAAGCGAACAATCAAATTGTAATGAATGCCTTCTATTCCAAATGAGACGCATCCGATTCTGTCTGTATCGCCTTCGCCCAGTATGAAGAGGCCTTCAATCTTTTTGAGTTGGGAACAACATAAGTCCAAGAGTTCCTTTTCGCGTTCGGCAATTTGCTTGGTTCCCATCTTTTCTTTGAGATGAATGGCCATCGCCGCCCGCATAACTTGCAAAAAACCAGGGGTTCCGCCATCCTCTCTCGTTTCAATATCTTCATGATACCCGTAATCACCCCAAGGCGTAGTCCACTTCACATTGCCTCCTCCAGGCACATCAGGCACGTTCGTTTTATAGAGTGCTTTGTTGAACACCAATACTCCACAACTTCCAGGTCCGCCCAAAAATTTGTGTGGTGAAAAGAGTACGGCATCCAAATGCTCATCTGCCGCTTCAGGGTGCATATTGATATCCACATAGGGCGCGGAAGCGGCAAAATCCATGATGCAAAGTCCATCATGGGCGTGCATTACTTTCGCCAATTGATGATAGGGCGTAATGATTCCAGTAACGTTGGAACAAGCAGTAAAAGCTCCTATTTTGATAGGTCTATTGGTATATTGTTCGAGGGTTTTCCTAAGCTTTTCAGGACACACCATTCCCAAATCATTCGCCTCAACGATCACTACATCCGCTATGGTTTCCATCCATGAAACATGATTGGAATGATGCTCCTTGTGGGATATGAAAACTACAGGTCTTTCTTCTGGAGATAAACGCTGTTTGCGTTCATGGGAATTGGGCCAACGCAGGCCCATCATACGTTGAAGACGAGCCAACAGTCCAGTCATTCCAGTACCTGACGCGACCAGCACATCGTCTGCATTGGCATTCACATGATCTTTGATGATTTGACGTGCTTTGTGATACGCATAGGTGGAAGCTTTTCCCGTTTCACTTGAGAAGGAATGGGTATTGGCCACCATAGGGCCTATTTTTTCGCGGATGATTTCTTCAATGGGTTCATACAATCTTCCGCTGGCAATCCAATCGGCATAAACCAACTTCTGGTTGCCATACACCGAGTCAAAATCATAATCTTGACCTACAATATTTTGTCGAAATTCAGCGAAATACGCTTCTAGGGATTTGGTTGCAATCTTGGTGCTCATATTCACAAATTTTATGACAGCCTCACGATAATTTAGCATTACCTTGTAGCAAGATAGTCCTTTGGGAAAACAAGTCCACATCGCTTTGGGTCGATTCCCGAAGATCCTTTCAAAATTAGTTAATATAGTTAACTAATTTCTTATTTTTGTTCATAATGTTATCGTAGAAGTTTTTTCCTCATGACTTCTCAAAATTTAAACGCAATGCCCATGGGCCATTATTTAGTGACCGTAGCCAATACGCCTATTGAAATCAACCCTGATACTTTAGACGAACTGGATGCCATACCCCAAGGAAAGAACTCCTATCATGTCATTTCTGACCAAAAAGCCTATCGCGCAAAGGTTCTCAACACTAAAGGAAAACAGCTTTCGGTGAACGTAAATGGAAATCTGTACGAGGTTACCATTGCCGATTCTAATGATCAAATGGTCAAAGCCATGGGGCTATTGGAAGCCAGCGAACAAAAAATAAACGATGTCCAAGCGCCTATGCCAGGACTTATTGTGAGCATAAAAGTATCTCCCGGACAAACCATTGCCAAAGATGACCAGTTGTTGGTGCTCTCCGCCATGAAAATGGAGAACATCATTCTTGCCGCTGGAGAAGGTGTGGTAAAAAGCATTCATGTGAAAGAAGGGGAAGCCGTGGACAAAGGACAGGTTATCATTGAAATGGAATAGTATTTTCCAAAAATCCCAAGTATGAGAAAAATATTAGTTGCCAATAGAGGCGAAATCGCGCTCAGGATTATGCGAACTGCGCACAAAATGGGTATTCAAACGGTTGCTGTTTATTCCGATGTCGACCGGCACGCGCCCCATGTAAAGTTCGCGGATGAAGCTGTACATATTGGCCCAGCCCCGTCATCAGAATCGTATTTGGTGATGGATAAAATTATTCAAGCTGCCAAAGATACCGGAGCAGAAGGGATTCACCCCGGTTATGGCTTTTTGAGTGAAAACGGGGAATTCGCCCAAAAGGTTACCAATAGTGGTATCACTTTTATTGGACCGAGACCCCACGCCATTGAGGTCATGGGAAATAAGCTGGCCGCGAAAGAAGCTGTAAAAGCCTATGACATCCCCATGGTGCCAGGAGTCGATGAAGCAATTTCTGATGTAACCCTGGCGCAAAAAATTGCGGATGAAATCGGCTATCCGATATTAATCAAAGCAGCTGCGGGAGGAGGTGGAAAAGGGATGCGTATTGTAGACCAATCCGCTAGCCTAAAAGAACAGATGGAACGCGCTATTAGTGAAGCGCAATCGGCTTTTGGTGATGGCTCCGTTTTTATCGAAAAATATGTGGGCTCTCCGCGACATATTGAGATTCAAGTCTTGGCGGATACCCACGGTAACGTCGTCTATCTTTTTGAACGGGAATGCAGCGTGCAGCGAAGACATCAGAAAGTGGTAGAGGAAGCCCCAAGCGCCGTACTCACTCCTGAGATTCGCAAGAACATGGGGGAAGCAGCCGTTCGTGTGGCGCAGGCCTGCGAATATGTAGGAGCTGGTACCGTAGAGTTTTTGTTGGATGAAAACAAGAACTTCTACTTTTTGGAAATGAACACCCGTTTGCAGGTCGAGCACCCTGTGTCGGAATTGATTACAGGAATCGATTTGGTGGAGCAACAGATAAAAGTCGCTCGCGGTGAAAAGCTTTCCTTCACTCAGGAGGATTTAAAAATTCAGGGGCATGCCTTGGAAATTAGAGTGTATGCGGAAGACCCTATGGAAGATTTTCTTCCAAGTATTGGCACATTGACCACCTATCAACGACCTGAGGGAGATGGTATTCGCTTGGATGATGGTTTCGAAGAAGGCATGGAGGTACCCATTTATTACGACCCCATGATTGCCAAACTCATTACCTATGGCGCATCAAGGGATGAGGCCATTCAGAAAATGATTTCTGCGATAGACCAGTACCATATTGAAGGTATTGAAACCACGCTTTCCTTTGGGAAGTATGTCTGCCAACACCCCGCATTCATTTCAGGGGACTTTGACACCCATTTTGTGAAAAAATACTGGTCAAAGGAAATATATGATGAAGGTTTGAAAGCGGAAAAGCAAGTTGCTGCGCAAATCGCATTGCATCATTATTTGGAAAGTCAAAAGAAAGTAGTAGTAGCCAATACGCTAGAATCAAACTGGAAAACCAATAGAAGTTAAAACGAGTACCATGGGTAAGGAAAAAGAAGTACTTTTTGAAAAACTGGAGCAAGCCAAGTTAGGGGGTGGTTCAGAGCGTATTGAAAAACAGCATGCCAAAGGCAAATTGACCGCTCGCGAACGTGTACACTTTTTGATGGACGAAGGTTCTTTTGAAGAACAAGGCATTCTCGTAACCCATAGAACCAAAGATTTTGGCATGGAAAACCAAATGTTCTACGGGGATGGTGTGGTCACTGGTTTTGGTACCGTAAACGGCAGAAAGGTATGCGTGTTTGCGCAAGACTTTACCGTTTTTGGAGGTGCGCTCTCCGAAACCCACGCCGAAAAAATCTGTAAAATCATGGATTTGGCGCTCAAGATTGGTGTGCCCGTGATTGGTTTGAATGATAGTGGCGGCGCACGGATTCAGGAAGGAGTGCGTTCTTTAGGCGGTTACGCTGATATTTTCCATAGAAACGTACAATCTTCAGGCGTAGTTCCGCAGATTTCAGCCATTATGGGACCTTGTGCCGGAGGTGCCGTTTATTCCCCAGCGATGACGGACTTCACCATTATGGTGGAAAACAGCAGTTACATGTTCGTGACCGGTCCCAATGTGGTAAAAACCGTAACCAATGAAGAAGTTACTGCCGAAGAACTAGGAGGTGCCGTGACCCACGCGACAAAAAGTGGTGTCACGCATTTTACTGCCATGAACGATGTGGATTGCATCAACCAAATCAAGCAGTTGTTAAGCTACTTACCCCAAAATTGCGAAGATGTAACTCCAAGTATGCCTTTTGACTTGAGCACGGAAGAGCGTTTGGACTTGGAGACAGTGGTACCTGAAAACGCCAATCAACCCTATGATATCAAAAAGGTTGTGGATGGCATTCTGGATACGGATTCCTTTTACGAAGTGCATAAAGACTACGCTGAAAACCTTGTCGTCGGTTTCGGTCGAATTGCTGGAAAAAGTGTTGGTATTGTGGCCAATCAACCAATGGTTTTAGCCGGGGTACTTGATGTGGAAAGCTCTAAAAAAGGAGCGCGATTTACTCGCTTTTGCGATTGCTTCAACATTCCCCTTTTGGTACTGGTAGATGTCCCCGGATTCTTGCCAGGAACAGACCAGGAATGGAACGGCATTATTACCAACGGTGCCAAATTATTGTATGCCTTGAGTGAAGCTACGGTACCAAAGGTCACCGTCATTACCCGAAAAGCATATGGAGGTGCCTATGACGTGATGAATTCCAAACACATTGGAGCAGATTTCAATTTTGCATGGCCTACGGCAGAAATCGCAGTAATGGGCGCCAAAGGAGCCAGTGAAATCATTTTTAGGAAAGAAATCCAAAGTGCTGAAGACCCGGAAGCAAAACTAAAAGAGAAGGAAGCTGAATATGCTGATTTGTTCGCGAATCCATACAGTGCAGCGCAAAGAGGTTTTATTGACGAGGTGATTGAACCCAAAAACACGCGTAGAAAACTCATCAAAGCCTTTTCCATTTTAGAAAATAAAGTAGTAGAAACTCCCAAGAAAAAACACGGTAACATTCCGCTTTAAATCAAAACATGTGCATAAAAAAGGCTCCCCATTACAGGAAGCTTTTTTTGTTGGTTGATTTAGTTTAATCTTATACGCCCACAAGCATTTTGTGGAATGATTTAATACGTTCTTGGTCGTTGATGATACGGTTCATGCTCTGCTCTAAAAATCGCAAGAAAGTTTCTTTTTCGTCTTTGGTAAATCCTTCCATCAAATATTCAATCACGGCAAAACGCGAAGGTTGTGTTTTTTCTACCAAAGCCACTCCCTGTTTCGTTAAGGACAAGCGCTTTTTTCTGCGGTCCTGACTATCTTCAAACTGTTGAACAAGTCCTTTTTCCAATAGCACATTGACCAGGTTGGTGATATTTGCCCTTGAAACGTTTAAGGAGTCAGCCAGTTCACTGGCCATCAATGCTTTTTTATGTTCTTCCCTTTTCAAAAAAGGCAAATTGGGATTGTTGGCTAAATGCAATAGAATCAACCACTGTTGCGTGGTAAGTCCTACCTTTTGATATACCTCATCCCCTATCTTTTTAAGCTGGTTTGACAAATCGAAAATGCTCAATACTATCGATTCTTCAATACTCTTTTCTATCATAACTTCAATTTCTAATAAACATCAAGCGCTTCTTGAAACTCAACCTTGCAGCTTCTGTATCACGTCTTGTTGTGTTTTAATAAATAACCCTTTGTTTGGGGTTTTATCGATAAAACTATTGGCTGGGTAGTGTGAAAATGAACTGTATGAAGGTGCATACAATTCAAAACGTTGTCTGGCATTATAATTTTGCATGGAAACCTTGCTACGATGGTCTCGCAATGCTGGAATATCTACGGTGGTATAAGCGACCATATTCTCCCCAGGTCCTGCTTCGCAAAGTACATGTCCTTCAAAATGAACAACTTTAGAGAGGCCATCCGTGCTCGACTTTGGAATATCGATTCCTGAAATCCCTGCGGAATTCGCTGAGACCACATAACACATATTCTCAATGGCCCTGGCCCTCTTGGCAACCTCTTTATGCGTCAATAAAGGACTGCCCACTTCTGATGAAGAATGCAAAAACACCTCTGCACCGCGCATCATTAAACATCGTGCAATTTCAGGATAAAGAATCTCTTCGGAAGCGATACAAGCCAATCGACCCAATTTAGTATCCACTACAGGGAAAAGCGCCTCGTAACCGTAAACCTTCTCATATCGTTCCATTACGTCATGCGGCGTTGGTGCGAACATTGAATTCAATCTCCTGTAATTGAGGATTAATTCTCCAGCATCATCAATGATGAAGCTGCTTTGAAAATAAAGTTCGGGAAAATTATCGTCAATTTCATAATAGTTTCCTGAAAGAAAAACGGCCTCCTTCACACAAAATGCCTTCATAATATCAAACAGTTCGTCTTGTGTTGAGATACAAGCTTTCTCTTTCCATTCGGATAAACTTTCACCCAAAGGAAAGCTTGTCAAAAAGTATTCTGGAAGCACTACTAGAGATAAATCCCGCCCAATAAACTTCTTCGAAGCACTCACCTGTGCCAAAACCCTATGCAATGAATTTTTCATCAATTCACGGGATGAATTTGAATCCGTACAGGTATTGACAGCCTTACATTCTGTTTGAAGTGCTAGTGCTTTATATCTCTGGGACAATGAACTTATTTTAACGGTTTACTACCTAGCATTTAGTTAAACTCAAAGATACGGAAATGGTTAAGACTATTAACTATTTATAGGAAAATACATCCTAATTTTCTCGGGTCAACCTGGGGTCTTTTCAAACACCAATTCCGTTATCGGTGTATTGTTCGTGGGCGCAGTACGACCTATGATTTGCCAGCTCACACCCGTAGTATCCGCGAACACAAATGAAGGTTCGTTTAACTCATTGGTTCGTATTTCGGTTGGGGTAAAACCATGTGCTGTCACCAATTCATGTATCATCTCCAATTTTGGGGTATAAAATGAATGTAGCGTTATGCCTTTCTCTCCAATTCGTTGTTTGTTGGACCGATTGGTTCTGACACCGTTGGGAATGAAAAACTTCATCTTACCACAAATGTTATTGGGAGAAACAAAACCTTGATACCAGTGACTAAAACCGGGCTCCATTTGAAAAACGCGTCTTGGCCCTTTCAACCAATCCCCATCCAAGGCAGGTGGGTCCTCCGCTTTTAATCCTAAAGCAGTCGACAAATAGGACATTTGTGCCATATCCTTCGCATCAATTATAAAATCATGATGGGTGAACTCGCTGGTCTTTAATGGAGTTTCCATTGCGACTGTTCCGTAGCCGGGAATGACGTATCCATACCGCTGGAAAAAAATATGATTGAAGAAAGCGCCGTAAACGGCATTCTCACGCACCAAAATAGGGCGGTTGAAAAAATCTTTTGCTCCTGTGTCCAACCCATAAAGGTCATCTGCAATGGGTTCTGTAATGAACCATTGCTCTTTTCCCAAATCCCGAGCAGATTGAAAGATATCTTGTAATCGAAAAATATCATGAGTGCGCATTACCGCAATTCGTGAACCGATGGTTTCAACAGGTGCGTATCCAACACCATCTCCTAAGGGTTTGTCCCATTCCAAGATGCGCAACAAACCGTGACTATCGATAGCTCCATTTTGCAATCGGTAAGTACGTAATTCGGAGTCTACGCCATAGAGTTTTTTCGCTTCTTCAGCTGTAAAAGAGCCTTGGGCAACTTCATGAAATCCAAACTCTGCAAAATAGCGCTTGGTATAGGTAGCATCGTTAGTACCCAGCATCACCTCGTAGAGTCCGCTGATGCCTGTGTCGGGTAGTTCTTGGGTATGGAGTGCCTCTGAACTCATTTCATTATCAGATTTCCAGAATCAATTTTCCAAAGTTCTCTCCAGTGTATAACATCATTAGCGTTTCGGGGAATCTCTCCAATCCTTTTACGGTATGCTCTTTCGCCTTCATTTGTCCTGAAGAAAGCCATTCCGACATCTCCTCTACCGCTTTAGGCCATTCCGCGACATAATCAAAAACGATAATCCCGTTCATCACTCCGCGGGCCGAAACAATTTTCATATAGTTTTTCGGACCGTAGATTTCTTTTTTGTTGTATTGGGAAATGAATCCACAGATAACCACACGAGCACCTTGCGCTAAATTCAAAAGACCATCATCGAGTGTTGGTCCACCCACATTATCATAGAAAACATCAACCCCATTGGGTGCGTACTCCTTTAATTTTTCATCAATAGATTCCGTTTTGTAGTTAATGGCGAAATCAAAACCACATTCCTCTTTGAGATAGTTGCATTTGGCATCACTTCCTGCAGAACCAATCACCGTACAACCCTTGATTTTCGCAATTTGACCAACCGTTGAACCAACAACTCCCGCAGCTCCAGAAATAAAAACTACTTCACCCGATTTAGGTTCTCCACGGCGCAATAAGCCAAAATAAGCTGTCATGCCTGGCATGCCCAAAACACCCAAATGCAAACTTGCTCTTCCTTTTGAAATGTCTATCACCGTAAGCCCCCTACCATCAGAAATACAATATTCTTGCGCGCCTAGCAAACCAGAAACGTAAGTCCCTTCTGGAAAATCACCATTCTTTGAATCGACGACTTTCCCTGCAGAGAATGTGCGCATCACTGCTCCAATTTCAATCCCTTTGATGTAGGTTGTCCCGGCGTTCATCCAACCTCGAATGGCCGGATCTAGAGAAATGGCTTCAATCTGGATAAGGACTTCACCCTCCTTTAGGCTGGGTAGTTCTTCAGTAACAACTTTAAAGTTGTCATGCGCAACCATTCCATCAGGTCTTTTGGCTAAAGTAACTTTTGTATTTTTCAAGATAGTGGACAAATTGTTGTGTTTTAAAAGTACCAAAAATAGTTAACATTATAAATAATTAACTAAATTAACTATTATCTTTAAGGACTATGTCAACCCTATTCAAACGCACGGTTCAGGTAAAAGGCAAACGTATCTTTTTTCAAACACTTGGGAAAGGGCCTGTCCTTGCTTTGTTCCATGCTTCTCCGTTTTCTTCGGATATGTTATTGCCTTTTGCGCAAAAACTATCACAACATTTTACGGTCTTTTGTATTGACACTCCTGGATATGGTCGGTCAGATGGTTTTGATGCCCCACCGAAAAATCTATCCGCTTACAGTGCTTTACTGCCTGAATTTTTTGATCAGTTGGGTGTTGAAAAACTCTCCATTTATGGGTCGGCTACGGGAGCACAGCTTGCAGTACGGTTCGCTTTGGACCATCCTGAGCGAGTGAACCATGTTTATCTTGACAATGCCGCGCACTTTAATAGCGAACTTAGAGCTCAAATTTTAGAGCACTATTTTCCAGATTTGACACCTAAACTTGATGGTTCCCACTTGGATACGGTTTGGGATATCGCCTCAAACCTATTTTTATACTTTCCGTGGTGTTTTAAAACCGAGGAATTTGCGCTCAATCGACCACAACTTCCGGTTGGCGCACTGCACGGTATCGCACTGACGTATTTGGATGCAGGCGAGAAATACCATTATGCATATCGCGTAGCTTTCATGCACGAAAAGGCGGAACATGTTCAGGCGTTGACGGTTCCCACGACCATTTTTAGATGGGATGAAAGCATCATACTCCCATATATTGATGCCTTGTTGGACCATGATTTACCAGACCATGTCAAGCCCAAACGATTACAAGGCCAAAACGAGGAACGTTTCCAAGGGATGGTTACTCATATGCGGCAACAACATGCGCAAGACGAGCCTTTTATCTTTGACGCAGACTTGAATCAAGCGTATGTCACACCATCCAAAACAGCCTTAGACTTTACGTTGCCCGAAGCAGTTGAAAATGGACAACATTTGCACGACGCTTGGGCTCTTTTACGAGAACATTTCCCAGAAACTTCTGCAGAAGAAATCCAGCAGCTTTTGCTTCTGGGCTATCAAAGGCAAACGACCTAAATTCACTCACATGCTCAACATGGAACAATACATTGGGGAATGGGACAATTTTCAGCAATATTGGCTTGAAAATACCGAAGAAGACCAGCATCGGGAAGAAGTCGAAACCAAACACAGACATTTTGTTTTAAAGATTTCCATGGATGAAAACGGAGGGCTATTGATAAATCTCTACGAAGGACGCAACGGAAAAAACCATGTTGACAAGTTTACCATAAGTCCATCGGACATGACCTCTCTGGAATTCAATCTGAAAGATCACACCTTGTTTGTTTCTGGAAGAGCACCTTTTGATACTCCCCAACCGTACCGCTTTCTAAAAAGTCGTCGATTCTCAGGTTGGATTGAATATCCGATATCCATAGAACCCGAAGAAATGTACCACCAAGGCAATCTCGAAGTTTCGGACCAAGGCGGATTGGCTGAACTTGACCTTAAGGGGATAAATTACACGATAGAATTGACCCAATTACTCTTCCAAAAAAAACTCTCCATCATGAAGTTGGCGGTGTATGATTTGCCCTTGGAAGAAGTTGAAATCAATAGTAGGGCCATTAGTTATACTTGGGTCAATCCAGACGCGAAACGGATTGGTATCAATTTGAGAAAAATACTCTCTGGCTGGACCATGATTGAACCTGGTTTCGTGAATCAAAACACTTGGCGAAACGATGATACTTAAGGAATGAAAGCTTCGTATAACGCATCAGGAAAAACCTATGTTATTGTTGGTAGCAATAGCGGTATTGGAAAAGCTTTAATCCAATTGCTGTATGAAAGCAAAGCTGAAACCATAGGTTTGGACATTCAATCAGAAGCCCACCAAGACATAAGTGGTTTTTTAACAGCGTACTATTCTGTTCGTCCTACCCATCTGGAAGAGATGCAGCGTGTATTCAACACCATTCAAGAAAATACCTCATCCATTGCAGGATTGATTAATCTTTCTGGGACTTTAGCTTCTTTCAAATCCTTTGAAGAGATGACGCCAGAGGAATGGAGCGAAACCTATGATATCAGTTTTAAAAGCTGTTACCTCGCCTGTAAAACTTTTTTGCCGTTGCTTCAAGCTAATTCCAATAGTGCAATTGTAAACATGTCTTCTGGTCTGGCCTTTGGAGGGCAGCAGAACTACGGTCCGTATACCACCGCTAAACTATCAGTGGTTGCACTTACAGAACTTTAGCTACAGAATTAGCGCCCAAAATTCGGGTGAATAGTGTAGCTCCTGGAGCCGTTGATACGAATTTCATTTATCAAAAAGATGGTAGCACGCGTTTTAATCCGGAGATGTACAAGAAAATTGCACCATTAGGTACTATAGCGACTCCAATGGAAATAGCCTCGGTTATCCAATTTTTGCTAAGTGATAGCGCCTCACACCTTACCGGACAATGCATACATGTAAATGGTGGCGCCTTTATGGTTTGAGCCGAATCACTTCTTTGGAAAAAATCAATCGTTTGAAGAGCCAAACTACCAAAACGGCCAAAGTACACATCACTACACCATAGACACCTGCCGTGGCAGCCATTCGCGGTTCTCCCAAAAAGGTGGGGGAAATTGCAAGTGTCATCCCTAGCACGTTGTTTTGCATTCCACTTTCGATGGACACGGTCGCAGATTGTTTGGTTGACAATCCCAAGGCGCGTGAACTTCCAAACCCAATACCCAACATGAAAAGATTCAACAACAACACGGAGATAAAGGAAGCTTTCAAAAGCATCCAGCTATCGCCAATTTCTTCCAGCTTGACCACCATTAGTGCCAAAGCAAGTACAATGACTAATCCTGAGAACCATCCGATGGCTGGTTTGCATTTTTGAGAGAATTTGGGCAAGTACTGATGAATCATCATCCCCAAAATCACAGGAAGTGCAGTGAGCTTAAAAATGTTGAAAATGGTCTTTCCTAAAGGTAATTGAATAGAAGCATCTGCCCCCAATACAAAACGCATAGCAAACACCAAAATCAAGGGGATAGTAAATACCGTAATAATACTTGAGAGTGCCGTAAGGGATATTGACAAAGCAGTGTCGCCTTTGGCCAAATAGGAAAACAAATTGGATACTGCGCCGCCTGGGCAACAACTCACCACCATAAGTCCCATAGCCAAATAAGGGTCTAACGGAAGTACGTTAATAAGCCCAAAAGCAATCAAAGGCACCAATACAATTTGATTGGTCAAGCCAATGAGCAAGGCTTTGGGATTGGTACCCACATTGAAAAAGTCTTTTACCGTCAGGGTCATCCCCATTCCCAGCATAATCAAAAACAGCAATAGCTGTAGTACGGTAGGAATATATGGCAGAAGACTTTGCATATGGGTTTACGCCGTTTGGGATTTCCAGGATTCCAGAATTTCGGAGGCTGTTGCCATCCATACCGCTTCATGGGCTGCAAGTTCTTCTAAAACGGATTCCAAATACCCGATGCGATGCGGTTGTCCCAAGACCCAGGGATGGATGTTTAAGGACAAAATCCGCCCGCCCATGGTTTGGGATTCTTCCAGCAAAAAAGCAAAAGCATCTTTTACCTGGACCGCCCAATCTTCCGCTGTGTGCAAATTATTCAGGATAATGAAGTGGTCTTCCAATTCAGTGGATAGAGGCATAGCAACCAAATCTCCATGCTTGGTTTTAAATGCATAGGGCATATCGTCATTCGCCCAATCACAGAAATACGCAATCCCTTCTTCCGCCAGAAAATCAGGCGTGTTCATGGACTCATTTTTGGCCGGGCTAATCCAACCTTTGACCGACTGGCCTGTGAGGTTTCGCAGTCCGTCCAAAGCGGTTTTGACAAATTCTTTTTCTTCTTCTGGATTTTGCCCACCGTAGTGTAACGCATCCATATGGTAACCGTGACAAAGGATTTCGTCTTGACGTTCTTTTAGTAGCCCTACCAAATACGGATACTTTTCCGCCAAACGCGTATTCATCGCAAACGTCGGTTTTACGCCATACCTATCAAATGCTTTTAGAAAACGATAAATCCCGACTCGATTGCCGTAATCCCGTAAGGTATAATGCCGTAAATCTGGATAAGGTTTGGTCATCCCTCCGGGGACTTTAAAAGGAATTCCCTTTTGGTTCAATGGAAAAAACTGGAGCCCAACATTTACCCAAACCGCCACTTTCTTTCCATTGGGCCAAGCCAATGGTTTTCGATTTTTGAGCATGGACCACTCATATCGGTCATGGTCCATTCCATAGGAACGATGCGGATAGATCAAATAGGAATCATTAAGCTTTCCCATACCGTTTTGCTTTTTGTCCAATGTCATCGTTAACCGCATCATAATAATGCTCCATAAAATACTGGGCAATTTCCTTACCCGTAGTCACCCAAACCTCTGAGTGGCCCGTGATGTATTCCAATGCTTCTTCGTATGCTTTGATGCGATGTGCATTCGTCACTTGATAATTATGGGTGGGGATACACATGATGGTACCACTTTCAGCACCCTCTTGATAGAGCCTATCAAAATTCTCCTTTAGGGCTTTGCCATAATTTCTTGGGGTGGTTTTTTGTACCAAGTAGGCGATGGTATCGTTCATTTCCAAGGAATACGGAATGGATACGAACCGCTTGCCGCTTCTTAAATGTATGGGGGTAGGCTGGTCATCATGAAATAAATCACAAGTATAGAAACCTGCTTCATCACCAAAAAGTTCTGTTCCCACCTCTGCAAACAAATCCAGGGTAAACTCGGAATGTGATAAAGCCGGAGCCAGATAACCCGCGCATTTTTGACCCGTATGCTTGTAAATGGATTCTATGGAATCCTTTATCATTTCTCGTTCTTGGGCCTCCGTCATGCCATAGGTGTATCGGGTATTGTAAATTCCGTGACTGAAGAACTCCCAATTCCGTTCTTTACATAACTCGATGATTTCGGGATGGTGGTCACACAATGCTGTTGATAACGAAATTGAACCTCGAATACCATATTTGTCCAACAACTCCATTTGACGGGTATGCCCTACTCGGTTTCCCCAATCACGACTCGTATAGCCTGGTAAAGCAGGTGTAGGTTGTGGCCATGGTTTCCGAAAAGGATTGTCCGGTGGGTCCAGTTCATAAAATTCAATATTGGGCGCTACCCAAAACGCAACTCTTGCTCCATTTGGCCATGTGATTTTTGGTCGATTGTGATAGGGCCAATAGTCATAATATCCCGGTTCTTCTTTCATGCTATATGCTATTAAGCCAACTGAGTACCTCGGCTACTTCCAGTACGTCACAATATTTCAAAGACAGGTCGGTAAGGTTGGCATAGTGATAACTTTCATGTTTGTCGGCCACGCACTCTTCGGGAATAATCGTACGATATCCTCGAGAAAGGGAATCTACCCCAGCGGCGCGTACACAACCCGAAGTAGAACCGCCTGTCAAAACCACAGTATCCACTTGATGCCATACCAACAGGGATTGCAAAGGGGTTTCAAAAAAGGGGGATGGCATTTTCTTTTCATAGAACGCATCGGTACCTCGGTCCAGCACTAACCTGTCATCTAACTCAGACCGTTCGGAACCAAACTTAATGTTCTGCAGACTATCCGGCGTATCGGTTCGAGTACCCCAAACACCAGCATCCGCTGCAGTATCCATATAGGCTACATTCGTCCAGACCACTGGCCAACCCAAAGTACGAAACTTTTCCGCCAACTGGTTGATATAGTCCATTTGCCTAGGGTCATTTTCATAGGCGGTTTTGAACAAATCCGTTCGCGTGTAGGCTTTTTGTAAATCGATGTTGACCAAGGCTGCTTTTTTTCCAAATCCGAATCGTTTACGCGCTGGGTTCGCCTTAACATCAAAATATATTTCTTTTGCGGTTTTATCGGTTTTTTGCATGTGTTGGTATTCCTATAATTAGTTTTTCTTCTGTGCTTTTACCTTGGAGGATTGCATTGAGATGAGCTGCCATGTCGCCTCATTTTTGGTCCAAATGGCAGTAAGACGAAATGTTCCTGAAGGAAAGTCTTTGTACTTACGGGTATTCAGATAATTGGCGAGCACTACATTTTCAGAAACCGTAACAAATTCCAAGTCCGAAACGTCATATTGTTCGAATGTATTTTCAAGATTGGTCAAGGCCATTTCCTTTCCATATTTTTTTCCACTTTGGGATGTCAAAATCAACTTCGGGTGGTACACCAAATCCCCCAAGGCTGGATTGCTTTCCAAATGGGCTTTCTTTAACTGCTCCATCTGGGAAAGTATTTCCGTTTCAACCACCGTATTCCCTTCTTGCGCATGAACCCCATAAGCTAGGAAGAGCGCAAAACACATAAGAATTCGTTGGAAGGCCTTCATGATTCTTGGATTTTAATAATGCCCTTTGCTGCCATAGCTGAAATGGTATCTTCACTCAAATTCAATTCCGATAAAACTTCAGCAGTATGTTCTCCAATTTTCGGAGGGTCCAATCTTTTTTCGACCCGAGTGCCTTTATATTCCAATGGGAATTTAGGCAATTTCGTCATTTTTCCATCACCCATATCCACCTCCATCAAACTACCCCCTTTGTTCAATTGTTCGTCTTCAAACAAGTCTTCCGGACGACTTATCGGAGCGAAGGGAATATGCCCTTGGTCACATTTATCGATGATTTCGCTCTTGGCAAATTCCTTAAAACGTTCCTCCAAAGCAGGAATAAACCATTCCCGTTCATCAATACGCTTATTATTGGTGGCCAAACGCGCATCGCTTTTCCAATCTTCCCAATCAAACACCTCACAAAGTCTCACCCAATGTTTTTCACTGATGATGCCCACAAAAACCTTATTGGCATCTTTGGTATCGAATACTTTGTATATCGACCAAGCGCTCACTCGAGAGGGCATGGGTGGAATTTGATAATCAATTTGTGAAGCATAGGCCATATGTTGGCCCATAAGGAAAGCACAAGTTTCAAACAAGGCCGATTTAACGAAGCCACCTTCTCCTGTTTTCTGCCGCTCGTAAAGCGCTTGTAGAATACCAATGTAGCCGAACATGCCTCCAGTAATATCAATCACCGAAGTACCTGCCCGCAAAGGGTCCCCTTCACGACCTGTCATGTATGCGAGGCCTCCCATCATTTGAACGACCTCATCCATTGCATGTCGTTTCTCGTAGGGCCCACTTAAAAAACCTTTGAGAGCACAATAGATGAGGCCTTTGTTCAAACTACTCAACTTTTCATAACCCAATCCAAGGCGGTCCATGGTTCCCGGACCAAAGTTTTCTACAATTATGTCATATTCCTTGATCAAATCATAAATGAGCTCCAATCCTCCCTTGGATTTCAAATCAATGGCCAGACTCTTTTTATTCCGGTTGTAAAACCAAAAATATCCAGTACCAAAACCTAGCAAACGGCGTGTACTATCACCTTGAATGGGCTCCACGTGAACAACGTCGGCACCCATATCAGCCAGCATAAGCCCTGTACAAGGTCCCATAACGGCATGCGTAAATTCCAAAACCTTTAGTCCTTTTAGGGGATTGCTCATCATGTATTTAGGTTTTTACAGATTCATAAAATATTTGCGGCGGTTCTTCAAGTTGGGTATCCAAGGTAGTGTTCCAACGATTCAAAAATCCGAATAGGGAAATCACGCCTACAATTTCAACCACACCCTCCTCGTCAAAGTATTTTTTTAATTCCGTCATGTCGGCATCCGTTACCTGGTTGGGTACCATACCTGCCTTTAAGGCAACATTCAAGGCCGCTTTCTCACTGTCATCAAAAACCGTTGCGTTTTCAAAATTCCAAACTTCTTTCAGCTTGGTTTCAGAAACACCCTGTTTCATGGCGGCGAAAGCGGTATGCGCAGCACAATAGCGGCATCCGGCTGCGGTGCTGGTAACATGACCCACTAATTTTTTTAATCCTGAGTCTACCTTGCCCTGAGCATAGACTTCTTTAACTAGTTCAAAGAAAGTCTTGAGCAGTTTAGGTTTATGGGCCATCAAAAGGCCATCATTGGGAAGAAATCCCATGAATGCTTCCCCGGCGATAAACAGGTTTTTCAACTCAGGGTCGGAAATATGTTCAACGGGTTGAATCCTACTCATTTTCCAAAGAATAGTTTCCGTGTTTTTTGAGGTATTTCACCAAGCCCCCTTCATTCAGAATGTCCATCATGATTTTAGGAAGTTTCGTCGCAGCATAGGTTTTTCCCGAAGTAATATCCGTTACTGTGCCCGCTCTCATATCTACTTCCACATCCGCATTTTTTGGAATCGAATGTTTGCCAATTTCAAGCACCGGCAAGCCAATATTGATGGCATTTCTAAAGAAAATTCGAGCGAAATCCTCTGCAATCACCAAGGCAACCCCAGATTGTTTCAAGGCCAAGGGCGCTTGCTCGCGAGAAGAACCACAACCAAAGTTGGTTCCGGCAATGAGGATATCTCCCTGCTGAACCTTATCCTTGAAGCTAGGGTCCAAATCTTCCAAGACATGGTTGGCCAAAGTGGAGAGGTCAAGGGTCTTGGTGTATTTTCCAGGGATAATCCGGTCGGTATCAATGTGGTCGCCATACACATGTGCCTTCCCCTTTAAACTTGATGGCATCTGAACTTCACTCATACCAAATACTTTTTTGGGTTGACGATTTTTCCTTCTAGAGCAGCAGCCGCTACCGAGGAAGGAGCTCCGAGATAAATATTGGAATTGGGATTTCCCATTCTTCCTCTAAAATTTCGATTGGCAGCAGATATGACTACTTCACCATCTGCAGGAACTCCTTGGTGGGTGCCCACACAAGGACCGCAGCCGGATGTAATCAAAGACGCTCCAGCATTTATCAAAGTTTCCATGCTCCCGTTTTTCATGGCATCAAGCAATACACTTTTGGAAGCAGGCGCAATAACCATCCGTACATTGGGATGTATTTTCCGTCCTTTTAAAATCTTAGCGGCGATATCAATATCTTCCAAGCGACCGTTGCAACAGGTTCCGATAAAAGCATAGTCAATTTTAGTGCCTTCGTACCCAGAAATATTATGGACGTTATCCGGAGATTCCGGTGCGCTGACCTGAGGTTCCAAACCAGAAACATCGAACTCATAAGTTTTAATGTATTCGGCATCAGCATCTGCCATTATGGGTTCAAAAGGATAATCCAATTCCAAACCTGTAGGATTTACGATTCCAGCTTTGGCGCCCATCTCCGAAGACATGTTCGCAATGGTCATTCGACTGGAAAGGCTCAATCCCTCAAAAGCTTCACCGGTAAATTCGATAGCCTTATACGTCGCACCAGAAACCGTAATCTTTCCGACCAAAAAGAGAATCAAATCTTTCGCAGTGACGCCTTCCTGTAATTTCCCATGGCAGATGACCCGAATGGTTTGAGGTACCTTGAGCCAAATCTTTCCCGTCATCATGGTAGCTGCCAAATCCGTAGAGCCTACCCCACAAGCAAAAGCATTCACTGCCCCATAAGTTGGGGTGTGAGAATCCGCTCCGATGAATATGTCTCCGGGTTTTACATAGGCTTCTTCTACCATTACTTGATGACAGATACCTTCACCAATTTCAAACAGTCTACTGTTTTGCTCGCGTGCAAAATCACGCATGAGCTTGTGCAAATTTGCAATCCGTTCATTGGGCGAGGGTGCCGCATGATCAATAATGAGTGCGAACTTTTCGGGGTCGAAGACCTTTTGACCCCCCATTTCTTTGAAGGCTTTTATGGCCAAAGGTGCAGTCGTATCGGTAGCCATAACTCCATCCACTGAGGTTACCACCAATTCACCCGACCGAACCGGATGACCCACATGTTTTGCAATAATTTTTTCAGCAATGGTATACCCCATTAGATTCGTTTTATATCGGTTTTATCCACCAAGTCATACAATTGACCGGGCAGGGAATGTCCTAAAAACTGTTCCATTTCTTTGCTTATTCCAGCCACCTTTTTGATATCAATTCCGGTGTCGTAGCCCATTTGTTCCAATACATTGACGGTGTCTTCTGTGGCGATGTTTCCCGTAGCACTTTTGATGAAAGGGCATCCACCCAAACCACCAAAAGCCGTGTCAAAAATTTTAACCCCGGCCATCACCGCAGCTACCAGATTGGCGTAGCCTTTGTTTTCGGTATTATGCAAGTGCAAAACGACGGGAATACCCTTTGCGCGAGCCACTACTTTTTCCATCAATTCGCCTAAATCCTTTGGATTTCCCATACCCGTAGAATCGGCTAAAGCCAACTCATCAATGCCTGAATCAAGATGGTGATTTACCATATCCAAGACGTGTTCGGGTGCTATCCTACCTTCAAAGCGACACCCAAAAGCACACTGAATACCTCCTCTGACAGTAATTCCCGCTGCTTTAGAAACTTTCACCATTTCCTTAAAATTGGATTTCGCCTCAGCAAGGGTCATCCGTGCATTTTTCTGGCTATGGGTGTCACTTGCCGATATGGAACAGGCTAAATGTTTCAGTCCACTGTCCAAGCCACGTTCCACCCCTTTAAGGTTTAGTACCAAACCACTATAAATCACACCTTCTTGAGGCTTTAGTTGTCGACAAAGCTCATCGGCATCCGCCATTTGCGGCACATATTTGGGATGCACAAAAGAAGCTACCTGAATACGTTTTAGACCGGCTTCGACCAACATGTCAATATACCGCAGTTTGGTTTCAGTTGGAACTACTTTGTCCAAAGTCTGAAAACCATCACGTAAACCTTGTTCTTCTAGTACTATCTTCATGGGTGAATACAACGTTGAATGAACGCAAGTTTTGTTTACCTTTTTTGAAGTTTCTAAGATACTAAAAAGTTAATAATATTAATTATTAATATAGTTAACTATTTTTTATCTTTATAGGATACTGTGGTCCATTGCTTAGTCAAACCACCAAAATCTGAATCGCTTATATGAAGATAAGAAATCCACGCAACGGCACCTATGATTATGAGATGCAGGTCGATACCGTTGAAAGCCTTGCACAAAAAGAAGAAACACTAAGAGCCGCCCAAACCGAATGGAATGCCAAAGGAATTGCTTTTAGGGTTTCGGTAGTGCAAGACTGGATTGCACAGTTTCAAAAACATCAAGAAGAAATTGCTGAGCAATTGTCGGTTGATACTGCTCGAAAACGCATCTCCGAAGTTGAGGTCAAGGGTATTTTAGGACTTCTTCATGCGTGGTGTTATCGCGCTCCGCATCTGCTATCTCCCCCTGAAGAAAGACCTTCTGCTTCTGCCAGTTCAGTCATGATTGGTCAGCAATGGATTCCGTATTCCGTAGTTGGGGTTATCAGCCCTTGGAACTTTCCTTTGCTTTTGGCCCTTATCGATACCGTTCCGGCACTTCTTGCAGGGTGTTCGGTACTCCTGAAACCCAGTGAAGTTACTCCTCGTTTTATGGATGGTTTAGAAAAAAGCATTCAGGCTGTTCCTGAGTTAAACAAAGTATTGAAAATCTGTCGCGGTGGCGCCGAAGTAGGCAAAGAAGTGGTTAATCGTGCGGACGCCGTTTGTTTTACGGGAAGCGTTGAAACCGGAAAAAAAATAGCAGCAGCCTGTGCGGCGCGTTTCATCCCCGCTTTCTTGGAACTTGGTGGAAAAGACCCTGCGATTGTTCTGGATGATGCAGAAATGGAAATCACAACAGATGCCGTATTGCGTTCCGCAGTGGGTGCCACTGGACAAGCTTGCCAATCGTTGGAGCGGATTTACGTGCATGAATCCATTTACGATACATTCCTAAAATATTTGGTAGAAAAAGCCAACGCGGTAACCATGACCATCAATCCCGAAAAAGGGCAAATGGGACCGCTGATTTTTGACAAACAGGCCGAAAAAATCCAACACCATATTGATGATGCTGTGACCAAAGGAGCGAGAGTGCTCACTGGCGGCAAGGTAGAAAATATTGGAGGGGGATTATGGTGTCCTCCTACTGTCATTAGCGAGGTGAATCACAACATGAAAGTGATGACCGAAGAAACGTTTGGTCCATTGATTCCAGTCATGAAGTTTGCCGAAATTCCAGAAGCTATTGCTTATGCCAATCATGGGGAATTTGGACTTTCGGCTTCCGTTTTTTCTAGGGACAAACAAAAAGCGCTTGACATTAGTTATCAAATTGAAGCTGGGGCCATCAGCATCAACGACGGTAGTTTGACCAACAAAGTGTATGATGCCGAAAAGAACTCTTTCAAACACTCTGGAATTGGTGGTTCGCGCATGGGCGATGCTGGGTTTTTAAGGTTTTTCCGTAAAAAAGCATTGCTCTATCAAACGGCAGCACCGGAAACCATGGCTCATTTCGAGGAAGACCAAGACGCCTAAAAACGAAAAGCATGAAAACCAAACGTCTACCAACAATCCTATTTTCCTTCCTCGGATGTCTTTGTCTTTCCGCGCAAGACAATGGTGAAATGGAAAAATTCATGACGTATTGGACAGGGGCCTTCTCCAATGAACGCCAAGTCTATCGTGAAAACAAATTCAACGAACCGGAATATCCTGAAGCGGTAAGGCAGCTTCGCGATATGACAGTATACCGATTGGATGCTCCTGAACTGGGTGAAAATGTCCTCTTTTTGGAAGAGGTCAAAATGAACCAACCGACCAAAGCGCATAGGCAACGGGTGATGGTCATGGTTTGGCACGAAGATTCCAAGGAAATCGAAGTACAGCAATTTTTCTTCAAACAAGGTCCTACCTACGATAGAGGTTTGCTCGACCCAGCAGTGGTCAGTCAAATGAAGAAGACTGATTTTATTCCTGTATCCAAATGCAATCTTTTCTTTACATGGGATGAAACACTAAATCGTTTCAAAGGCGGTATGCGGGCCAAGGCCTGTGAGTACAAACATGAGGTAAGCGGATTGGTTTACGCAGAATTTGATATGATTCTTGATGAAAACCGATTGTGGTACCGCGATCGTTCCATTATTATCGAAGATAGCTCCATTCGTGGTGAAATTGACGGATTTTCTTGGTTGCGCTTTGATAAACTTTCCGACGCTCCCAAACTCGCCAACGGAGACCGTATTTCCAAAAAACAAATGAAACGCAGAATGGTGGATGGCGGGGAAGCCGAAGGAATTTGGGATGGTACTTTTCATCGTGTCGATAGTTTGGGCAAGACACTGGAACAATTCAAGACCCGCATTATCGTCCGCTATTTGGATGATGGCAACGAATATGATTACCATCAAACCAATGTCTTAAAATTTGGCCAGCCCGATGAAAAACGTATCGACAGTTATGGTAAATGGGATGTAAATGGATTACGCTTTTCCAATTTTCGATTGGATGGCTTTAGTCCTGCTTTTGGAATTGATGATGCGAACTTATCTACCGCATTTACGATGTCCTTTAGAGACGGCTCTGGTCTTGAAGTTTCTGAAATTATTACCTACGCGAAAGACCGTAAGTCAAGAATTCGAACAAGTCAATACATAAAGGATGGCAAAATTTTGAGAAGGACCATGATTTCCGAGAAGAAGGTTTCGGATGACCCATATAGTGCATCAGGCCGATAAGATATGATTCCGTTTTAGCCAAAACCCATATTGTTTTCAATGTCAGTGAACCACAGACTTGTTGCAGGTTTTACCTTAATCCTATTCATTTTCACTTTTGATGGAAGTGAAAAGGGTTCTCTTCCGTTTGTTGCCTCCAAAACCAATCAGCATGTAAAAACAGCACAGTTACAACGAATAAAGATGGCGACTGTGGTCGCTAAAGATCTAAAAGCAACCAAAAAATTATATCAGGATTGGTTGAACCATACGGTTGTGGAAGAAGGGGAATTAAGTGAAGTAATCGCGAATAGTTGGGGTACTCCAAAAATGGTTGGAAAACCGTATGCTGTATTGCAATCGGAAAGCGGAGATGATGTCTATTTGAGGATTGTTGAAGGAACGGTTCCAGAAAACTACAAGGCCATGACCACACATGGATGGAATGCCATTGAGTTAATCGTTGAAAATCCCGATTCCATTTATAAAAAACTACTGAAAAGCCCCTTTACTCATCTAGGTGGGCCAGCCAACTTGGGCGATGATGGTTTATCTACCATTCGTGCGGTGCAATTCAAAGGCCCTTCTGAAGAGGTGTTCTATTTCACCAGAGATAATGGTGACCCCTCAAAATCCACTTTGTTGACCCCTCGCTCGCCCATAGACCGACCTTTTATCATGGTACTTGCTGGTTCCGATGCAAGAATGTTGACGGATTTTTATGTCTCCAATTTTGGGGTGAAAGAAGCTTTTTTTCTCAAGATTCCCATTCCACTGGTTGCCACTGCACAAAACTTAGCTACGAAGCATGAATTTCCATTTAGCTTGGTGCGCCTGAGCGATTTTAGCAATTCCATTGAAATTGATGGATACCCTTCCACAGCGGGTCCGCGGCCAACGCCCGAAGGTGAGTTGCCGCCTGGGGTTGCTATGGCTTCTTTTACAGTAGATAATCTTGATTCAATCAACTCAGACTTGTTCATCACCCAACCCAAAAAACTTTTTGGTGCAGGTTACAACGGGAACAGAGCGGCGACCATAAAAGGCCCTGCCGGAGAACTTATCGAATTAATCGAAGAGTAAGTTTCTAGGAGTCTTTATCCAGCTCTGGATTCGCGACTTGTTCGTAAAGGCGCTTCATATAGGTAAGCGGCGCATCAGGGGTTTCGTTCCATCCCACAAATTTTAAACCCGCGGGGGTATCTTTTACCAAAGCGAGCACATGGTTATCCCCTCCCATTTCCTTGTTAACATGATTTGAAATTGCCGTTTCTTGCTTTTGATGGGATACGAACTTGGTGTACCAGTTCATTTTTGCGAAAGCAATACCATATCCACCCGGTAAGGGTTTGAAACGGATATCGAAGAACTTCAAACGGATGCTTTCAATGTATTGGTGATTGTGCTCCCAATAGGCTTTGATAGTGTCCAAATCGTGGTAGTACTCCAGAATTTCCTCAGCTTTATAGAAAGGGTCTTGTTCAGCATCATCCCAAAAGGAAACCATTTTATTTATGTCATTGGTTTGCCAAGCGTTCGCATAGTCGTTGAAAAACAACTTCAAATTTTCAATCATATATTCTACAATTCAACTACTACTTTTCCGCAACTTCTACCAGCTAGTAAGTACTTGGAAGCATCCACAATCGCCTCTATACCTTTAAATTTCATAGGGTCTACCTTCACTTGTAGGTTGCCTTTTTGATATTGGTCGAATAAAAAGTTTCTTGCTTCGGGATGCTGGTCTTTGTACAAATGGTTCATGAAACAACGAACCGATGCGCCTTTCCAGTAAATACTTTCATACACTCTCGGCGCGTTGATTTTTTCAAATTGCCCTTCATTGATTTCCATAGCAAGTCCGCTCACAACCAATCGTCCCAATGGGGCCAAGTTCTTTAGAAAAGCATCGAACATATGTCTGCCAACCGAGTCAAAGCCAACATTGATTTTTCCATTGAATTCTGAAGACAAAACAGTATCAATATCTTCTTCCCGATGGTTAATGATTCTATCGCAACTATTCAAAGAATTTAATAGCGCCACCTTTTCTTCGTTACCACAAATGCCGACCACATGACAGCCTTTTTGCCTTGCCAGCTGCACAATGATATGGCCAAGTCCTCCAGCGGCGGCTGATACAACAATGGTATCTTCCGGTTTCAACTCAGCGACATTTTTTAACGCCAAATAAGCAGAAACTCCGGTAGGATTTAAGGTTAGATATTCCGGGGTTGCTTTTGGAATGCTAACCGCATCCTTTTCATGAATGCTTTGATATTCTTGATAGGCGGTTCCCACTTTGACTGTGGAAACCGCGTCCCCTACTTTTAAATTGCTAACATTTTTACCTGTCTCCATAACTTCACCAACAGCCTCTACACCATAGACATACGGAAAGACCACGTTAATGTAAGGCACATTTCCCCGATAAAGTTCCCTGTCGTACAAAGCGTTGATACCGACATATTGATTCCGCACCAAAACTTCATCAGTCCCTATCTTGGGGATTTCCGATTCAATTACTTGGGTAGCGACATCAATGGTGTCACCAAATTGATGAATGGCCAATTGTTTGTTTTTCATCCTCTATTCGCTAATCTTGACCAATTGTTTTCCGATGTTTTTACCTTCAAATAGCCTGTTCAGGGCGGCAGGCATCTTTTCAAGACCGTGAAGCATATCTTCTTGGTATTGCAGCTTTCCATCCGCAATCCATTGGGCCATTTCTTGTTCGGCCTGTTCAAATTTTGGTTCGAAATCATAAATGAAAAAGCCTTGCATAGTCGCACGATTCATGCCCACTTTATACCAATTCTTTAAGGCATATTCTGCCGTGTGCCGGTCTTTGCTGTATTGCGAAATTCGACCACACAAAACCACACGCGCATAGCGCTTCAGTTTGGTCAGGGCTGTATCCAGAATTGCACCCCCTACGTTATCGAAATAGACGTCAATGCCATTTGGAAAAAAATGGTCAATACGTTCGCTAATGTTTTCGGTTTTATAATTGATGGCTCCGTAGTATCCCAACTTTTCGGTGAGAAGCTTACACTTCTCATCAGTTCCGGCTAATCCAACAGCTTTGGCGCCTCGAATTTTTGCCAAGCTCCCTACGTTAGAACCTACCCCACCCATAGCTGCTGAGACCAGAACCGAATCACCAGATTGAGTCCGTCCCACATCATACAAACCAAAGTATGAGGTGAAACCCGTCATCCCTAATACGCCTAGCGCGGTGGAATAGGGTACTTTTCGTTGTTTTACATGATACATCATGTGATAGGGACTTCCATCACAGACCTTGTACTCTTGCCAACCGCATTTTCCTTGAACAATGTCGCCTATCTTAAAATTAGGGTTCTTGCTGTCCACCACTTCACCTACGCCACGACCCCGCATCGTTTCGCCAAATTGTAAAGGCGCTTCAATCCCAGCCCCGTCTTGCATGTAAAATTTCATCACAGGGGCCACGGACAAGAACAAGACTTTCACTAAGAACTCCCCTTCTTTTAATTGCGGAATGGATACCGTTTCCATGTCAAAATCGGAGTCTTTGACCAAAAGTCCCGTTGGGCGTGCCGCTAAAACCAGTCTTTTGTTTTTCATTTTTGTACCATCGGTTTTATCTGAAACAAGCTATCCGGAAGTACTTCGTTCACCTCAAAGTCTTCCCAAATGATTTCATTCGCCAAAACGTCATCATAATACAAAGCCACTTTGCCTGACTGTAACCAACTGTATGGCTCTTTGGAGAAAAAATCAGAGTACAAACGATAGTGCCATCCCCTCGGGGTGTCGAAAGCAACCTTTATGATTTTAAAATCTTCTTTATCAATACCAAAAAAGGTTTCGCCATCTGTAACGTCTTTGACCTTGATACGATAAGCGGGCTTTTCGAAAATGGTATCGTCTGGCATCTTTTCCAAAGTGTAGCCGTCGTCCAATGCATGGCGAATCGCTCCATATCCGAAGTTCGAAGCCCAACGATTATCGGCAGCGGATTGTTCTTGCTTGCCTCTTAGGTCATAGGTGTTTTGTCCATCAAAAGAGACCATAAACACGGGTTTCCCTTCTTTGAAGGACTCGATACGAACTTTTCCATTGGCGGCATGGGCTTCTTGTTTCTCGTCTTCAAACACGCGCCACATATTGTGTTTTTCATGTTTTGAAGGTTTCCCATCCCGGTAAAAAATTCCGTACCCCTTTAAGGTTAGGCTTTTGGGTCTTCTCCAGAATTCGCCTCCCGCCTTTTCATGTGCTTTTTGCATGATTTCCGTAGCGGTAAGCTCAGGCTCTTCTGCTTTCTCTGTGGATTTGGTATTCAAACAACTCATGAACAAGAGTGCAAAACCAAAGGAATAGACTGTTTTTAGCATGATTCTTTAATTACAAGTTTTCTCTTTAAGATTGATGGTTGGACCTTTGTCATTCACCCCAAATACCAAGTTTCCTTCACTATCTACTGCTGTATCATCCAGTAATAGGGCATCCTTTCTCAAAATGAGCGTTTCATTTAGGAAGACTTGCGTATCAAAACGTTTCGAAAAATAGCTGCACGCGTTTTCTTTGAGATAGCCTTCAAACTGATTTCCATTTCGTTTCCAATACACTTCACAACCGGGTTTTAGGATAAAATCATCTGCCGAAAGGCCCAGAAACAATTCGGGTTTCAAATGGGCATTCTTCAACCTCGAAGGGTCTTTTGGAGTATAAATCGTCAAGCGAAGGGCTTGCTCGACTTCATCCACTTCAAAGGCATAAATGCGTTGTCGATAAATATCATCCAAATTATAGTGTTGGGATTGTTGCGCATAAAGCTTTCTCCCTGGTATAAAGTCCAATTGAACTGAGGTGAAAATATGGTGGGTCTGTCGGTGGCGTTTTTCTTTGGGCAAATCCAACACCGCCTCTCTATAGACCTGTTCATGATTATCGTATTCTCCGGGAAACCAATTCAACAAAGTGTCCAAATCCTGCGCAAGGGAATATTCCAAAGCATCTGGATTCGCTTCTTGTGACCACAACGAATTTCCGGATACCCAACACACTCCTAACAAAAGTGTAACTAAAAACTTGTTATGTAGTTGATATCGTTCCAACATATTGAATTTTAGGAATGAATAGCATAACCATGAGTGCAGATAGAATATGTAAAAAGGCAACAATAACAAATACGGGCGAATAGGATATGGTATCTACCAGCCAGCCAATAACGGGTGTAAACAACATGGCTCCAAAACTTCCGGCACTACCCGTAATGCCCCATACGGATGCGGCATCTTTTTTAGAAAACAAGTCTATGGGCAAAGTGAATAGCGCCGCCTGTTTGAATTGGGTCGCAAATAGTGCGAAGCTTATTAATGCAATAGCCCAATAGGGTGATTCAATATACAAGCAGCCTAAAACAGGGACGACAAAAATTGCACCCAGCCAGATGACCCATTTACGGGAAGCATCAAGCGACTTTCCAGAAGCGATAAGCTTACTGCTGGTCCAACCTCCTGCAAAACTGCCAATATCAGACAACACGAAAGGAATCCAAGCAAAAAGACCAATTTCGGTAAGAGTAAACCCTTTTACATCTGCCAACCAAGAGGGTAGCCAAAACACAAAAAAGTAGAAAGCACCGTCAGATACGAAACGTGCTAATGCAGCCCCCCAAACTTGTTTGTATTTGAAAAAATGCAACCAAGGGACCGGTTCATTTTCATCATCTTCTTGTCCGATGTGGGCGAGTTCTTCTTTGGAAATTTTAGGGTGTTCTGCGGGTGGATGATACATCCAACGCCACAAAAGCAACCAAAGGAATCCAATGGCGCCAGTGAGTACAAAGGCTGTTTTCCAACCAAATGAAAGAATCAACCAGGCCATCAAGGGTGGGGCGATAATAGCACCCATACCCGGGCCCATGTTCAAAATACCCACTGCTTTGCTTCGTTCCTCTTTGGGAAACCATTCGGAAATAGCCTTCATGGCAGCCGGATAATTCCCTGCTTCGCCCATGCCCAAGAGAAAACGGAAGGCGCCTAAACTCCAGACCCCTTTTCCGAAAGCATGAAGCATGTTGGCGATAGACCACCAAATTACGGCCAAACTGAATCCCTTTTTAGTGCCAATCCGGTCGATTACACTCCCCGAAACAATTTGCATGATAGCATACGCGAGCAAAAAAGCGCTCACAATCCAGCCGTATTGTTCGTTGGAAAGTCCCAAGTCTTTTCGGATAACCGGTGCGGCTACAGATAGCGCTTGCCTATCGATGTAGTTTATGGTCGTAGCCAAGAAAATCGTTCCGGCAATGTACCAACGCAAGTTGTTTTTGAAATTCATAGGAGCCTTCCCAAAAAATAAATTGTAAGATCGATCGCAGTCGAGATCTTTAAAACTTGCCACAAAAAGAACTCTCAACTGCGCTCGAGGTGACATTTTCGGTATACTAGGAATCTGGTCGCAGTCCCTTTTGGAACGCAACGTTTTTCGCAGTGTTCAAGTCACATTGTACTCGAATCCAACCTGGATTGAATCCAATTCTATCCGCATCGGGTTCTCCCCAAGAATAAATTAGCGTAGGGCCTTTTTCGTCGGTCTCTTGAATGAAAATCACAAAGGTTTCCCGCTGCATGCCCAAAGACCAGGTGTTTCGCATGCCCAAAACCATATGGCGCCCATCGTCGTAATCAAACTCGAACTTGCCACCTTGGTCATGGATGGTGATGTAGTGTTTGGTTTTGGTAGGACGACCTCCCTTTTCTTTTGGAAAATCAATCATGCAAGCGAAGCATCTGGCTTTTTCCAGCATGTACCAAGAAGTCTGCTTTTCAGGGGGGAGCAGCATATCCGTTTTGGTATCGTACTTCGGTAATAAAAACGCAAAAAGTCCATCCTTAAGGCGCATTTCAAAGTGAACCACTACACCATCACGAGCCAAATCTTTATGACAATCAATACTTTGTGATTTACCGACAAATTCGTCCCCTACCCGTTCAAAAGTAAGTTCGCATCGTTCCAATAAACGGTCATCATCTGGGACCAGGCTTTCCAACAAATCCATGCCTTTATTGCCCATGGCCCTTTGTGGGTCCGCTTTTTTGAAATTAAAGCGTTGCGCTTTAATTCGCTTGTTCTCGTTATCGGCACTAAAAATGTAGATGCTTTGCGCGAAAACCTTGGTGGGGTCATTCTTTACATAGACTTCGGTATAGAGCACATATTCCCCTAACTTGGAGTTTTTGATGTGTTCCACAAAAAGATGCATTCGTAAATGCCCTCCCTCTTTTGGACTGGGTTTGCCGTAGTATTTGTTAAAATCCAGCTGCTCTACGTTGTCATATTCTCCGGGTAAAAAATTGAAAAGATATTCCAACTCCCGCTCCATGACGGTGTAAGTCCGCTCTTGTTCGGTACTATCCTGTGGTGCTTCAAGTACTTCTTTCGTGAATCCGTACGAGGAACCCCAAACAAGCACAAAACACACTAAAATAATCTCACGAAAAACTTTTTCCATGATACTTTGTTAGTGTGAGCCGCGCACTTTTTTGAGCTCTTTGCCTTCCATATGCTTTTTGAATACCGTCCAAGAGGTTTCATTCGGACGGGTATCATCTAACGGCGGAGGGGTTTTGTACAAAGGGTATCTGTCATTCAATGCCTTTTGAAGTGCAGGCCAGATTTCCTTTTCATCAAAGGTGCTGTACCCCGTAGCATTAAAAACCATTACGCCGGCTTTGTCTCCCATTTGCATCCATGGCAACCATTGGGCTACCCTCGACCAACCAATGTTCGATTGTCCCAAGGATTTCACTTTTGGGTCTGTAAACTCATTGGCATCGTAATAGGTGTTGAAGATTTCCATAGCGTGATAGGCTCCCCCAACATACACTTGGTAATCGCTTCCTAAAGGATTGTCATAAAACAATGGTATTTCATAAGAGGTTACGGCAATATCACCATACTTACGATACTTGGTTTTTGCCGTGCTGTTTCCGTCTTTGTCTTTTTCCCAGGCCATACCGCGCATGTTTACAGGGTCATTGGCCACATGTACGACCTCAACTTTTGCGCCAGACCATGGATTTTCCCATACATCCATGATTTCGTTGGTTTCTGGGTCCAGGTACAACATGATTTCCCTAGAGATGCTTCGGAAGCCTTTTCCACGAACGGGGTCGTCTTCCATATTGCATTGACGGGTATTGATGCCCAAAACATTGAAAAGATGTTTGTCTTTTTCACCGGGTACGCGACTATAAGCACGTCCTTCGAACATTCCGTAGCGGGTCAATCCTTCTTCAGTTGTACCGCAAGTGGATTTCATACGGATAATCATAGCTTCCAAACCTTCAACCTCGGTCACCTGTGCTTTAAGCGCGGGTACTATCAGTAGGGTCGTCAGCAGTAGTAAAATCTTCTTCATGGTGTTACTCGTTTTATTTAAAATAGTATTTGGAAAAAAAGGCACCACTGTTTTAGTGGTGCCTTACTAACTAACTCAAAATTAACAATTGATTAAAAGGTGTACCCCACGCTGAACAACACACGCTTTGGATTCTGGTTAATACCAAAAGCAAGCTGGTCAGTGAAGTTCGGGTCAGCGATTTTCGCTTGGATAACTTCATCCAAACCACCCGCTGTGAACAAGTTTTGGGCACTAACTCCATCAAAAATATTTTTCACCAATAGGGATAATCTAAGCTGGTCATCGCCTACAGGGAAGGTTACATAAGCCCCAGTGTTGTATACCGAAAGACTTTGTTTGTTGTAAATGTTTGCAGCATCATAGTAAAGACCTGTATAGGTGAAGCCATTGAAATTAACTCCCCATCGGTCTGCATTGTATGCAAGGTTTACGGTATAAATGGTAGAAGGCTGAGCACGTACTTGATTCCCCGAAAGGTTAAGTGCCGTAAGGCCTCCTTGTTCCACCAAATTAAGGTTTAACGGATTACCGCTGTCAGTAATGGCTGTTACCGTTGCATCATCAAGACCTTCTATAAAGTCATCGTATTCTGATTTTTGAATAGTTACAGCACCGCTTATCAAAAGTCCTTTAATAGCACTTGGCGTATAGGCCAACGCAATCTCTCCTCCGTTGATTTTATACGAACCGGCTGGACGATCTACAAAACCTCCGACGTCATTATCAAAAATGGTAGAGACACTATTGTCGATATTGGTGTTGAAATATGTAGCATCCAAAGTAACATCACCAAGTCCAGCTCTGTATCCAAATTCAAAATTTCTTACCAACTCATTGTCTAGGAATTCGTCATCTACTTCATCAACAGTTTGGAACGTAAACGAACGGGTAAAGTTTGCATAAACTGCAGAAGTTTCTCCGGTCAAATAGTTTCCTCCAATAGAGAAGGAATAGTCTTCCAATTTGATTTCGTTCTCAGCCTCTTCCGCTGGGTCAAAATCGATGGATTCTTGGCGGATTTCTTCTGGGTTGTTATTGATGAATCCTCTTTGCCAATCGTAACGGAAAGCAGCGTTAATACTTAGCTTCTTGTTAAAAACCATTTCATCCCCGATAAAAATACCAGTCGCCGTTTCTTCTCGATGAGAGGATGTATTGGATATGTAAACCGTTTGCGGTAAGGTTGGGTCAGTGAACGAACCACTCCCAAATCCAAACAATGTGGTAAATTCTGGTCTTGGACTAACGTTGGACCCATAGAAATAGTTGAACCCAAGTCTGTCTCTTTCCGCGTCACTATAGTAAAGTCCTGCAGTCAAGTTATGTTCTGCATTCTCACCTGTGATTACCTTACTTATTCGGGTCTCAGTCAATAATTCTCTGTTTTGGTTCAAAGCGTTCGCATTCAAACGTGTGGTCGTGTCATCCTCTTCGAAAAGAATGGTAAGATTCAAATCGTTGATATCACGCAGAAAAAAGTCGTTGTAGCGAATTTTCTCAGAGAAGTACCAATCATTACCAAGGTGCAAGTTTACATCAACACCAAAATTGATTCCGTTGGCGCTTTCGATGCTTTCCGCAGGATTCCAAGTCAATTGATTCCCGGTTGCAGCATCTAACGCGGGAGTAGGATTGAAGAAAGCTTGTCTTACCCCTAAATCCTGATTCAGGACTTCAGAGTCAAAAGGATTATTGTAAAAAGTACTTCTGGCGTTCCAGCCATCTGCTAATCGTTCATTTTGCATATCCCAAACCGTACCAACAATGTTTTGGAATTCGTTGTCAAAATACCCTACATAAAAACGAACGTTGGATTTTTCGGAAACCAACCAATCAATGTTTCCTCTAAGCTGAAACCCTTTGTCTTTATTGGCTTGCTCTTTTACACCAGAATCGGTGAGCAAGTACCCCCCGACATTGTAGCGAACCTTATCAGAAATAGGTCCATTAAAGTTGAGGTCAGTTCGGTAATCAAAATCACCTTCATATATATGACCCTCATTACCGTTATTATTATACTTGGTAAAAGCGAAGGAACCTTTATGTTCAGTACCCCCTGTTTTGGAGATAATGTTTATAGCTCCCGCAGCAGAAGAACGTCCAAATAGAGCCGCAGCTGCACCGCGCACTACCTCAATACGCTCCACGTTGGGGTCTATTCCGAAGAATTCTTGTACCCCACCCGATTGGTTGGCAATACCCGAAACCGGCATACCATCAATCAAGGTAGTTACGAAGTTTCCACCTGGAAAACCACGAATGTTGAAGCCTCCTTTTCTACCTTGGGATTCATCAATGGTGACCCCGGGAGTGTTTTGTAATGCTTCTGAAACCGATTCAGGTTGAATGGTTTGAAGTTCTTTTACCCCTACCGTATTTACCGAGGTAGTGGTTTGTAGTTTACGTACTGGCTTTCTTGTCGACGATACAACTACTTCATTCAGAAAACTAACATTTTCCTGAAGTTGCACATCTATAGTGGTTGAGCTACCCACTTCAACACTTTTAGTGGCGAAACCGATGTAAGAAAAAATCAAGGTGTCTCCTTGATTGGCCTGAATGGAATAGTTTCCGTTGTCATCAGTAACGGCGCCATTGGAAGTGCCTTGGACTTGCACACTAGCGCCCAAAATACCGATTCCATTATCATCGGTAACCTTCCCCGTAATTGTGCTTTGGGCAAGAAGTCCGTTCGCACAGCATAAAAAGCTAAACAAACAGAGCAAATTCATGAGTTTTTTCATTTTGTCAAGTTTTAGTTTTTTGGTTCTCCAATCCGATTTTCACGACTTCCAAAGGCTTAACACATTGTAAATAAGCACGTAAGGAAACCTATTGAGGTTCCA
>JBCBPD010000026.1:0-38969 GCA_039820925.1 Bacteroidota bacterium
TACTGACTTTCAATAATAGATTTGGTAAAAGCACTATTGATGCGCTTTTAGGATTCAGCTATCAACAGGAAAACTTTTTTAGGACACGGTTGGAGAGTGTCAATTTTGCCGACGACAACTTGCGTAACATTGCAGGTGCCACTAATCCAGCGGCGCGAGCTAGTAGAAGCAGATGGGCACTGGTGTCTTATTTCAGTAGAATCCAATACGATTATGATGGTAGGTATTCATTGTCGGCATCTTATAGAAGAGATGGTTCTTCAAGGTTTGGAGCCAACACCAAATATGGGGATTTTGCTTCTGCATCTGTTGGATGGACCTTAAGTAATGAAAGTTTCTTTCCGCAAGACAGTTTCTTAAGCTTTACAAAGTTAAGGGCCAGTTGGGGACAAACCGGTAACAACCAAATTGGAGACTTTGGCTCAATAGCGCTTGTAGCTCCTGAGAATTATACCATCGACAGACAGTTGGAATCGGGCTCGTTTACACGAACTTCTCCTAATCCTGATTTATCCTGGGAAACCAATACAGCGTTGAACTTGGGAATTGATTTAGGCTTTTTGGAGAACAAAATATTGCTGACTGCCGAGTACTATAATTCCAAGACCAAAGATTTGTTGTTGGATGTTCCGGTACCACAACAATCCGGGTTTTCAGAGTCTCTTCAAAACATCGGCGAATTGGAAAACAAAGGTTTCGAACTTGAAATCAGTGGGAACAATTTTGAACTGGGCGACTTCCGATTTGGATTCAACGCCAATATAACTACTAATCAGAATGAAGTTCTTGCTCTGGGAGAAGGTCAAGAGCGCATCATTCAGACGAATGGCGGTATGCCCTTTTTGACAGAAGTAGGGGGTAGTATAGCCGAGTTCTTCACCTACGACATTATTGGGGTCTATAGAACCCAAGAGCAAATTGATTCCGAGACGGTAACACCGCTCGCAGGTACTGAAGTGGGTGATTATGTAGTTCGTGATGCCGATGGTGATGGACAAATTACCCCTGGTGATAGGGTTAGACTCGGGGATTACAATCCTGATTTTACCTATGGTTTTGGTTTTTCGGTTAATTATAAAGGTTTTGATTTGAACGCCCAGTTCCAGGGCATCGAAGGCCGAAAAGCTGCAGACAACATGGTATACGACGCCGAAAGTGGTGAAGGCTTTTTTGTTCCTACACAGTATTACGTGGATAACTATTTTAATGATAGAAATCCAGATGGTTTCTTTAGAAGGCCGGATTTTTCCAGTTTTTCTTCAGCCGGAAGAATTACCAGGGCGTCCAGTCTTTCAGTTTTGGATGCTGACTATTTTAGATTGAGAAGCCTTCAGTTGGGATATAATTTCCAGAAACAAGTCACTAATCATTTAGGCGTTCAAGCCTTACGCCTTTATCTCACGGGGAACAACATCTTTAATATTACCAATTATCGAGGCTACAATCCTGATGGCATTGATACAAGTACCAACGAGAGACAGACACTTACCAGAGGTTGGATTACTTCAACAAGTCCAGTAACACGTTTTGTTGCACTGGGATTAAATGTAAAACTCTAATGAAAAAACAAGATAAAATGAACCGTACAAAGAATATATTTCTAATCATGATTGTCTTGCTCACTCTCTTTTCATGTGATGATGAACTCGATATTGTACCCATCACTGAAAAGTCTGCAGACAATTTTTTTTCTAACGAACAAGAAATAGAAAGTGCCGTTATCGGCGTGTATGCCCAGTTGCAAAACAATGGACTCTATGGGCTTGACCTTATTGGTGTTGGTGAAATACCAGCAGAAGATACATTTGAGGAAATTGCAGCAAATGATGGGGGTCGATTTGGACAATTGGATGATTTCTCAACCAACCCCGCAAATGACTTGGTTGGTGACATCTGGAGGGAATCTTACGAAGGAATCCAAAGAACCAATGTTGTTTTAAATCGGATAAACGATATTGAATTTGAAGATGCTTCCTTAAAGACAAATAGAATTGGCGAGATGAAATTTGTGAGAGCCTTGTTGTATTTCAACCTAGTACGTTTGTATGGCGATGTTCCTTTGGTCATTGTGGAAACCGAAAGCCCTTTTGATTTTTTTGGACTAGGAAGAACAGCATCGGCCGAGGTCTATTCTCAAATAACTACAGATTTAACAGACGCAATTCAAGATCTTCCTACGGCAAAATCCCCAGGTAGGCCAGCATCTGGAACGGCAAGGGCGCTGTTGGCGGATGTTCAGCTGACATTAGGAGATGTTTCAGGGGCATTAACCAATTTGGAGGCTGTTGTAAATTCAGGAGAGTTTGAACTAATGCCTAGCACCTCTGAAGTGTTTGGGGTGGCCAATGAGGGTAATGCTGAAATTCTATTTGAAGTTCAGTATGCAAGTGGTTTTGACGCCGATGGAAGTGATGAAGGAAGTTCCGCAGGATCTCAGTTTAGACCTTCTGGTACTACAGCTAACGCAAAGGGACATAATCTACCTACCCAAGCCTTTATTGATTCTTTTGAGGCGGGTGATACACGTCTAGAGGACTATGTTACCATTGAACCCAACGCCAATCCATTTTATTTTCTGACCAAATATGAGGTTTCGCCCACAGGAGCTGATGACGGCGGTACGGACCACATTATTATACGTTTTGCAGATGTTATCTTAAAATATGCTGAAGCATTGAATGAGAATGGACGTACAGAGGAGGCTATAGTGCAATTGAACCGTATCCGTTCACGGGCTGGTTTGGGCGATACCTCGGCGGCGTCACAAGCTGATGTAAGGTCAGCTATAAGACAGGAAAGAAGATTTGAATTGGTTGGAGAAGGAAAAAGATGGTTTGATTTAAAGAGGTACGGAACGGCGATAGAGGTAATGAACGCTTTTTTTCAAAGTAACAATGCCGGAGTAAATATCAACGAAAACAACCTAGTACTGCCAATCCCGCAAAGTCAAATTGATACAGATCCTGACTTTATAGAACAAAATCCGGGATATTAACGAAGAAAAGGGGAAGGGATAAACCTTCCCCTTAACAATACACGATATATGAATTTCAAGATTTTACTAGTATTGGTTCCTCTTTTGGTGTTTCAAGTATCTTGTCAAAATGGGGTAAAAACAGTCCCAGCTTCAAAGGAATTAGACAGTAGCGAACCCAAAAGAAAGGTGAAAGTGTCGATTGAAGCGCTTATTGATAACCTAACAGATTCCAAAAATAAAGAGGTCATCGTGGTCGCCCATAGAGGGGATTGGCGCAATGCTCCAGAAAATTCATTGCAAGCAATAGACAATTGCATTAAAATGGGAGTCGACATGGTAGAAATCGATGTGCGTGAAACCAGAGATGGAAAGTTGATACTCATGCATGATGAGACCATCGATAGAACTACTACGGGCACCGGCAAAGTAAATGACCTTACTTGGGACTATTTGCAGACCCTTCAGCTTCGTGATGGTATTGGGCATGAAACACCTCATAAGATTCCCACGTTAACAGAAGCCTTAGAACAATGTAAGGGAAAAATCTTGGTCAACTTAGATAAAAGCTATGACATCTTTGGACAATGTTATCAAGTGATTCAAAATACAGGTACCGCAAATCAGGTCTTAATAAAGGGAGCAATACCGTACAGGCAAGTGAAAAGGGAATTTGGGCAATACCTCGATAAAGTCCACTTTATGCCCATAATAAGGGCTAACAATAGCAATTCACAAACCGTTGTGGACGAATACCTAGAACACCTGAAACCTGTAGCTTTTGAATTTACGGTTCCGCAGGATACGTTTCAAATAGTGGAATATTTTGATGATATCAGAGCCAAAGGGTCTTCTGTTTGGGTTAATTCGCTTTGGCCGCATCACAACAGCGGTCATGATGATGAAAAGGCTGCAATAGACCCATCTGTTTACGACTGGTTCATTGAAAATGATGTTGATATTATCCAGACTGACCGGCCAAAACTACTTTTAGCATATCTGCGTGCCCACAATCTACATAACTGAAAATGAAAACAGCTCTTAAATATCGTATTCTATCCATCGCTATCCTAAGTGTTTTCAACAGCATTTATTCGCAAGATGTTTCCCAATCAGCCAAAATTTTAGAGCACCTGAAAAACCCTTCAGGAGATCATATCTTGGTGGTGTCACATCGAGGTGATTGGCGCTATGCACCTGAAAACAGTCTTCAAGCAGTACAGCGTTGTATCGACTTGGGCGTAGATATAGTCGAACTCGATTTTCGACTCACCAAAGATGGTCATCTGGTGGCCATGCACGATGAAACGGTTAATCGGACGACGAATGGAACCGGAAAAGTGAGTGAATTCAGCTTGCAGGAAATCAAAAAACTACGGTTAAAGAACGCTTGTGGAGTAAGGCATTCCAGGCAACAAGTACCTACCTTGGAGGAAGTCATGAAATTGGTCAAAGGAAAAGTGATGGTAAACCTGGATAAGACAGAAAGTAGATGGGTGAGAGAGGCTTATGAAGTACTGAAAAAAACAGGAACTATTGATCAAGCAATATTTAAGGGAAATGATACTTTCGAAGTAATGAAAGAAAAATATGGTGCACTGATGGACAGTATTATTTATATGCCGAAACTATGGCCCAAAAACAAAAAGGTTAGGGCTTACCGAGAAGCCTATGAAAGTACGATTAACCCATTTTATTATGAGACCTTATTTGATTCGGAAAAAGCTGAAACATTCGCGATGATTCAAGATTTGAGAAGAGACGGGGATGGTTTCTTGGCAATAGCCTTGTGGGATGATCTATGCGCTGGACGAACCGATGAAGTTGCGCTTTTGGAGGGCCCGGAAAAGGCTTGGGGTTGGCTTATAGAAAAGGGTGCAACTGGGGTTATGACCGATAGGCCAAAGGAATTAATGGAATACTTGAAATCAAAAGCTTTAAGAAATCCTTGAATATGGATTCAACGTAATCAAAGGAAAGATAACAAAGTAAGTTTAATTTGTTTGAGTTAGTTTTAGTAGCAAGGAGCGCAGTGAATTAGATAAACTGCGCTCCTATTTTCGTTTTATAGTAGGGCATCGAGAACAGTAAACCGATATAAAAGTTTAAGTATTGCCAAGATGATTTGCTTCTACCTAAAAAGTCTTTTTCTGGCACTATTAAATAGGTTATGATTGTTTAGTTACTATTTTTTCTATTCACAGTATGTTACCATCATAATACAAGAATTTAAAACCTAAAAATTTGGTAATGTCCTAAATAAATGTATTTTTGGTAAACCAATCTGGTTAACCAATTGAAATGAACAAGATTCCATTCATCTTATTAACGGGTATGCTTCTATTAATCGTAGGATGTAAAGACCAAAACCATTCTGCAAAAAAAGCTACGCTAATTGCTGCAAATGATGTTATTCCCTTTTTTCAGCATTGGAATTTGATTTTGGGGGATGGCTCCAATGTGGGTCAAGCCAATAACTATCAGAATGAAAACTTCTTTTTTACTTCAAAAGATAAGGCCGGAGATTGGGTAGTTTTTAAATCACCCAATGCCGGAAACACCCACGGGACTTCAAACAATACTAGAACCGAATTGGCTCAATTGAAAAAATGGTCTCCGATGACCGGTGGAAAGATAAACGCTACCTTAAAGGTCATGAATGTGTCCAGTACAGGGGATGCCAGTGTCGCATCCACTTATTCGGTGGTAGTGGGCCAGATTCATAGCGCTGACGGACATGAAAATGAACCCTTAAAAATATTCTACAAGAAGTTTCCAGGGCATTCCAAAGGTTCCGTTTTTTGGAATTATGAAATCAATACCGCGGGCGACGATAACTCAAAACGATGGGATTACTCTCACCCTGTGTGGGGGTATGACTTCTCCGTGGTCGGCAATGATGAAAATACCTTTCCTCCTGAACCTGAAGAAGGAATTGCGCTGGGAGAAACTTTCAGCTATGCGGTAGAGGTTAAAGAAGGAATAATGCATTTAACCTTCACAAGCGAAGGTCACGAAACCAAAACCTTCACCAAGAACATAATTTCATCGGATTACACGTCAAATGATGATGTACCAGAACAAACCAAAAACCTATTTTTTCCGATTGGGCAGGATGGGTTGGAACGAGAAAACGCTTACGCGGAAGAAGGAATCTTTTTCAAACTGGGCTGTTACAATCAGACTAATGGAAAAGACCCAAAGGTAAATAGAGTCTGGTGTTCGGGGGCTGAAACCCATGCTGGGGACCTGCAAAAGCAATATGAAAGCGGTAATTACGCTGAGGTTTGGTTTAAATCCGCTGATATTACGATAAATGAAGGCGCTATATCAAACCAAGGTTACTTTGAGGCAAACGATGGGTTGAGCAAGAAAACGGTTTACCCGCATGAAGTCATTCCGTTTATGGATAAGTTCAAAATCCTATTAGGAGATGGTACTCGAGCTAACGACCTTACCAAATTTGAAAACAAAGACTTTTTCTACACCGTAATCGACGGTACCAGAAGATGGGTGGTGTACAAAACACCAAACTCCGGAGTAACCTCGCCCAATTCAAGCAACACTAGAACCGAACTTCATGAGAAAAGGGAATGGACACCAGAAGAGGGCGGAAATTTGACCGGCACTTGTAAAGTGATGCAGGTTTCCCTTTCAGGGGATGCCAGGGTAGCTGCCTCTTATTCCGTGGTGGTAGGACAAATCCACAGCGGCGAAGGACACGAAAATGAGCCTTTGAAAATATTTTACAAGAAGTTTCCCGGGCATTCCAAAGGTTCCGTTTTCTGGAATTATGAAATCAATACGGCAGGAGCCGATAATAGTAAACGTTGGGACTTCTCAACAGCGGTTTGGGGAGATGACATGTCTGTAATTGGTCTGAGCAAAGACGATTACCCTCCAGAACCCAAAGAAGGTATTGCGCTGGGTGAAGAGTTTAGCTACGAGGTCAATGTTTATGAAGGCATCATGTATCTCACTTTCAAAAGTGAAGGACATGAGACCAAAACCTTCACCAAAAATCTAATCGCTTCAGAATACGTCACCAAAGCAGATTTGCCCGCTCAGGTGAAAGAATTGTTTGTTCCCCTGGGACAAGATGGCACCGAAAGAGCGAACGCATACAGCAATGAACTTGGTTATTTTAAACAGGGAGCATATAACCAGACCAATGGTAAAAGTCCAGAAACCAATAAAGTTTGGTGTGCTGGAGCGGAAACGTATGGAGGAGACATCGCCAAGCAATATGAAAACGGCTGCTACGCCGAAGTCTGGTTCAGGGAAGCAACGGTTGGGCCAGGAAAACCACCTCAATGAATTAAGGGTGGTAAATAACCTATAAATCAAAATTTTAAGAAAAATATTATATGAAAACGTTCGGAGCAAGTAAAGAATTTATCAAAGGCGATGACTTGGATTGGGAAGTTGTTGGTGAAGGGCTCAAAAGAAAGATAATGGGCTATGACGATAAAATAATGCTGGTCAAAGTGTACTTTGAAGTGGGTGCTGTGGGCCAAATGCACGAACATTACCATTCACAAGTTACCTATGTGGAGAGCGGAAGTTTTGATGTTACTATTGACGGAAAAACCCAAACCTTAAAAGGGGGAGATTCCTTTTACATTCCTCCACATGCACTACATGGAGCTATCTGTACCGAGGCAGGAGTTTTGATAGACGTATTCAGTCCGATACGTGAAGATTTCATGCAATAGAGGGATTTTAGGGAAGCTATTCTTTTGCATTCGATAAAATCAGATAGGCAATTCTACTAAAAGATTAAAATTTTAACATTTAAATGCGAATAGCATTTTTTTTTAACGCTAGTATAACATATATTTGGTAAACCAAATTGGTTAACCAGTTTGGTTAATTAGAGCAAACCTAAACCAAATTTCCAAAATGAAAATAGTAGAATAAGAAATAAAAAAGGATAGGTGCACGCCTATCCTTTTCACAAATTACTTCTTTCGGAGGGAAGTAAAATACAACAAGCGTACATGTTAAATGCAAACTTGAAGAACACAAAAATAATCAAATTCTTCCAGATTTCATTTTAGCTGTTTGTTGAAGTCCCAATGTTCGCATTGGAGCCCTTTTGCAGGGTCTAGAACTACTCAACTTTTAAATTAACTATTTAACAAATGAGCTTAAAAACAAAACTTTTCTTAGTTGGAGTATTGCTGGTCAATATTCAGCTATTTGCACAAGTTACCGTTTCTGGAAAGGTTACGGACGAAAACAATGCACCCATTCCTGGCGCCAATGTCGTTGTGGTGAATTCCACGCGCGGGGTGCAAACCGATTTTGACGGAAACTACAGTATTGAGGTTTCTTCAGGGGAATCCTTACGATTTTCCTATGTCGGTTACGCCGCACAGACGGTAGAAATCACGAATCAACAAACCTTGGACATCTCCTTACGAGAAGACACCGCCCAATTGGATGAGGTCGTCGTTATCGGATATGGTACCCGTAAAAAGTCCTCGTTGACTGGGGCTGTTGCCAAGGTACAAGGGGGTGAAATTGCCGCCATTCAAGCCCAACGGGTTGATGAAGCGCTAGGAGGAAAACTTTCAGGAGTCTTGATTCAAAACCAAGATGGAGCGCCAGGTGCTGACCCTAAAATTCAAATTCGGGCGGCCTCTTCCATCAATGGAAATTCAGACCCCCTTATCGTTGTCGATGGCTATCCCATTTCAGGAAGCTTGGCTACGGTCAACCCCAACGACATTGAAAGTTTGGAAGTGTTGAAAGATGCTGCTTCGGCCGCCATTTACGGGTCACGAGGGGCAAACGGGGTTATCCTGGTCACTACCAAAAAGGGACGAAGTGGTAAAGCAAGTTTCAGCTATAATACCTACTTCAGTACGTCCAGCAGATACCTTAGGGATAACATCAAAACGACCGCAGGCGATTATGCCGACATTGCTCGAGCCAACATCGCTAACGGAACATTTAATGTTTCAGATTTAGACCCTGCTGTTGTGGAGTATCGATTGAATGGTTTTGCCAATTCTCCAGATGTAGTTGGGGTAGAAGATTGGTTTTTCCGCAATGGATACAGCATGAACCATGACTTTAGTATGAGTGGTGGCACTGATGACGTTAACTATTTCGCATCCGTCGGCTACCTTGATACGGAAGGTGTTGCCATCACCCAAGGTTTCGAAAGGGCTAACGCCAGACTGAACGTTGAAGCCAAATTAGGCGATAAGTTTAGAACCGGAATTAGTTTCAATGGATTTGTCTCCAAAAGAGACATCGTCGGTCATGATATGCGTGACCTCTTAAGAGCCTATAGCGTGCACCCCATTTACCACACTGAGGAATCCATCGCTTTTGTTCAAGAATTGAATGCACAGGCCGAAGCCCTTGGACTTGCCTCTTTCGATGCAGGCTACAGAGGTGGAGACGCACCGTTCAACAACAGTATTTTTACTTTGCAGCCTGGCGATACTGCTCAAGACTGGCACTATGGAAGGGCTGGGAACGGTATTGGAGGTTCCGGAGATGCAGGGCCCGCTACCAAACTGGACAACACTGACCGTTTTCAGAGAACCTACTTCGGAAATCTATCTACGTATTTACAGTACTCCATTATTGATGGATTAAACATTAAAACGGTACTTGGTGCTGATTTAAGAGACACCCAAGACTATTTCTGGAGAGGATTGGAATTTGATTCAAGAGGAAGAACCAATCAAACCGCCTTGGACCAAACTGATGTGAAAAGGTCTTCCATTTTGAGTGAAACCACTTTGAACTACGCGAAAATCATCGGGAAGCATGATATTTCTGCAGTAGCCGGTCTCGAATTCCAAAACTTTTACATCAGAGGCACTTCGCTTCAGGGTACCAATGTGCCTTTCGGGGATATCATAAACTATAATCTTTTGGACCCTGCTGACATCGCAGTAACCGAACGTGATGAAACCATAGCGCGAAGAAGTGTTTTTGGAAGGATAAACTATGCCTACGACAACAAGTATTTATTTTCCGCATCCATAAGAAGGGATGGCGATTCAAGATTCGGTGTGAACAATCGCTATGAAACCTTTCCGGCCCTTTCATTAGGTTGGAATGTGCACAACGAAGCGTTTTGGAAGTCTGAAGCGTGGAGCTTGTTGAAATTGAGATTCAGTACAGGTTCTTTGGGAACCACTTCTGACCTTGGGGCGTACAACTCCTTAAGCCTTTTAAATCCGCAAGCAACCGTATTGGGCTTAGGATTCTTGATTCCAAATGATGTGGCCAACGAAAACCTGACTTGGCAGACCAATACAGAAACGAATTACGGTGTTGACTTAGGATTTATCAATAATCGTGTACGCTTAAGTGCCGATTACTATACATCTGACATTGAAGACATCTTAATTAATCAAAGTGTATCCGAGGTTTTGGGTACCACTTCCATTCGTTTGAATTCTGGTGATGTGCGAAGCTCCGGTTTGGAGTTTGAACTATCCGCAGCAGTAATCCAAAAACCTGATTTTAGCTGGAATCTAGGCGCAAACTTTTCCACCGTAAATACTGAAATCACGGATTTAGGTGGTTTGGATGAACTCCCACAAACCATTTACGGTCAAAGTGGTAGAGGTCCAGTTTTTAGAAACTATATCGGAGGAGAGATTGGTGAAATGTGGGGTATTGAAACGACCGGTGAAGTAGAGATGGAATACCTATCCAATCCCATCGAGTTTCCTGACCAACAAAGTGGTTGGAGCTATGCCGTCGACCAAAATGGAGATGGTGTCATCGATAGAACGCGAACCGTGGAAGAAGGAGGGGATTTGGTGAAAATTGGCCAAAACACGCCTGACTTCTACTGGGGATTGAACAGTAATATCAGATTCAAGGATTTTGATATGTCATTCCAGTTGCAAGCTGCTCAAGGCGGTGAAGTGTACAATATTGACCCATTGTATTATGGTTCGCAATGGGGTAGAACACTTCGAGATGAATTTGACGCTGACGATGATGGTTTGGCCGATAACAATGGTCTCCCATATGTGAGAAACCGGGACCAGACGGATGCCGTAATTCAGGACGCCTCATATCTCGCTCTAAGAAACTTGACGCTGGGATATACCCTTGATTCTGACATTATTCAAAAAGCCGGGTTGAATTCCGCCCGAATATATTTAGCAGCAACCAACTTACTGTACATCTGGGGTGACGATTATACGTCATACAACCCTGAAGGGGTAGAAACCACAAATAGTGGCTATTTGGGTCCTACGACATATGGTGTACAGGTAGGAGCAAGTCCTATTGTAAGGAGCTTTACAATTGGTTTAAATGTTAATTTTTAATAAGAAAAAGGATGAAAACAGTATATAAATATTTATTGGGCTTATTGGTTTTATTGGCTTTGTCCTGTGACAACGACTTAGACCAAGTACCACCTAACATTGCGAGCTCCGATTCTTTGGAAGACTTTACCGGAGTACTGAATGCAGCATATTTCTATCAGCATGGTTCTGTAACGCCAATGGCGGTTATGGGAGATTTCAGAGCAGATAATGCCTTCATGTTTGAAGCGCCTTTTACCGAGTTTGATTTATTCAATCCTGATTTGACGGTAATGGAAGACCAATTTTTTGGGCCCTTCTACACCGCTTTGTACAAATCAATATTGAGTGCGAATAATGTTATCGACAACTCTACGGATGATATTCAAGTGGGTGAAGCAAAGTTTTTAAGAGGATTGTCCTACTTCAAGTTGGTACAGGTTTTTGGAGATGTTCCGGTAAACTTATCACCAACCCCTCCCGTAGACGACCCTTCTATTTTGGAGCGGCAACCGGTTTCTAACATTTATAATGAAATCATTATCCCTGATTTGCAGGATGCTGTCGCGGCACTTGGTAATGAAATTGAGAATGGTAGAGCGTCTCGATGGGCAGCTCAAGGAATTCTAGGTAAGGTTTATGTGCACTTGGGGAATTTTCCGCTTGCCGAAACCGAGTTGGCTGCCGTGGTGAATGGAGCCAGCAGCGCTGGGATTGAGTTACAAGCTAATTTTGCTGAAATCTTTGGTTTTGAGAACGATTTGAATCCTGAAGTCATTTTTGCAACCCAAATTTCAAGTTCAATAGTAGATGAATATGGTTTTTCTGAGTTTTGGTCTTGGTCTGGCGGACTGGATACCAAATCGTTGGAGCCTTTGGATTTGGATTTGGTAGCCGCCTTCGATGCCAGTGAAGCAGGAGGAGATACCGATTTGAGAAGAGTGGTCACGATTGACGAAACCTTATTGGCATCGCCTAAATTTCCGCAAGCTAATGGCCCGGACCATGACTGGATTGAATTGCGACTGGCAGATGTTATTCTGTTGTATGCAGAAGCGCTAAATGAAAACAGCAATACGGCTGGGGCACTTACGGAATTAAATAAAATCCGAACTAGAGCGGGCCTATCAAATTCCACGGCTACAACGACTGGGGAAATAAGACAAGCCATTCAAGATGAACGAAGGTTGGAACTGGCTTTTGAAGGCCAACGTTGGTTTGATTTGGTCCGCACCGGAACGGTAGATGCCGAAATGGGCGAAACCATCAATCCGAATTATTACATATTTCCGATTCCCGTTTCAGAAGTGTTGGCTAGTGGTGGTGTGATTGAGCAAAACCCTGGATATTAAGGTTTTGGATTCTTAAAAGTCTTTTGAATTAGTAACGATAATAGAGGTCAATTTGAGTTAGTTTAGTTAAGTAATAGGCTATGGTTGAAGAAATTTTAACGATAGCCTTTTTTACCTAAAAAAACACCAAGAATCTTAGAAAAGGTCTATTTATTTTTTATAAATTTAACAAACCAATCTGGTTAACCAATTTGGTCTCACAGTTATGAAAGTAGAAATCCTAACCAAAAACGAGAACAATTCCGTACAACAGGGAATTATTTCGAAGCTCCGAGATTACATAGAATACAAGAACCTAGAACCAGGGGATAAACTCCCGTCAGAGCGCATGCTTTCAGAGCGTTTTGAGGTGAGTCGTAGTAACATTCGAGAAGCTATTCAGAAGTTGGAGTTTTTTGGGATTTTGAAATCAAGACCGCAAAGTGGAACGTTTATCGCCAACATTGGTCGAGTCGCCATGAGTGGAATGCTCGATGATATTTTGAGACTGGAAGACCCTTCATTCAAAAGCTTGGTGGAGACGAGAATCCTCTTGGAACTCAAAACGGTTAGATTGGCCGCTTTGCGAAGAACGGATGAAGACCTTGAAAAAATTGGTGCTGCGCTTGAGGCATACAACACGAAAGTATTGAATGGTCAAGAGGCTGTAGAAGAAGATTTACTGTTCCATTTGGCTATTGCCAAGGCAAGCAAGAACAGTACGATGAATACCTTCATGCTCATTATCACACCAGAAATCATTACCAATTTCAACAAACACCATGTTTGTGATGCAAACCTTTCCGTGAAAGGAATCAAAGAGCACGAAGAGATTTTTGAGGCCATTAAGGAGCAAGACCCTAGGAAGGCCAAAGCAAAAATGAAAGCACACTTTAGCGTGTTGTACCAATATTGTTACAACATTTAAAGATAGAAGGATAGGGGAATAGAATTGCACGCTTCTATTTTCCTTGGATTTAAATAACGTAGGAGGGAGGTGACACTTTCCAAATCAGGGATTCCATATCCCGTTTAGAACCTGTTACCGAATATCTAGAAATATGTATTTGCTGAATAGGATTTTGAGTTTTCAAAGTCTCCAAACCTAATATGAATAGGTCATGAAGCTTAAAGGTTTACGCTGGTGGGTTATTACGTTAATAGCACTGGCTACGGTTATAAATTACATAGACAGACAGGCACTACCTGTACTTTGGCCAGATATGGCTGAGGAATTGTATCCGGATAAAACGGCGGATGAACGCAAGGGTATTTATGCGCTTATCTCCACCTTTTTCATTTTCTCTTATGCTTTTGGGCAGGCCATTTTTGGGAAGATTTTCGATAAAGTTGGAACAAGACTTGGTTTTACTTTGTCCATTGGTTTCTGGTCCATAGCCACAGCTTTACATGCGTTTGCAAAAGGTGTGGTCGGCTTATCTATTTTCCGTTCTTTATTAGGCGTTTCAGAAGCTGGAAACTGGCCGGGAGCTGCAAAAGGAAACGCAGAATGGTTTCCGACAAAAGAACGCGCTTTCGCCCAGGGTATATTTAATTCTGGAGCTGCTATTGGCGGCATCGTTGCCTTTCCTACCATAGGATTGTTGTCTGTCTATTTCAGTTGGCATTACATCTTTATTTTGGTAGGTCTAGTGGGTCTGCTATGGCTCATTCCCTGGTGGATTGTAGTAAAGTCTCCGCCTTCAAAACATCCCTGGATTAGTAAGGAAGAGCGAGAATATATTTTATCGGGACAACAAAATCAAGATAAAGACGGTGACGGCACTTTCGATGAAGGATACAATCCGGATACCGGTAAAATGCTATCCCATAAAGAAAGTTGGGGTGTAATTATTGCCTCCGCAGCCATTGACCCCATATGGTGGCTATTTATCTTTTGGATTCCCATTTACCTTAATGAAGTGTATGGGATGGACGTCAAAGCCATTGGTTTTTACGCTTGGGTTCCATACGTGGGCGCGATGATTGGCGCTTGGTTTGGCGGACTTTTGGCACAAAATCGAATTAAGGTGGGATGGACCGTTAACCGAACTCGAAAATTTGTCATCACCCTAGGGTGTCTCATCATGTTGCCTACCCTTTTGGCCATGGCGAATCCAGGTGGCCCAGAAACCGCAGTGCTGTTGATGGCGGTTATTCTCTTTGGATTTCAAGTTGCTATTGGAAACGTACAAACCTTGCCCAGTGATTTCTTTGGCGGGAAATCTGTGGGTACGTTAGCTGGGTTTGCGGGAATGGCTGCGAAGCTAGGAGCCTTTGGACTCACGGCACTGGTGCCATGGTTGACCTCCGGAGGAAATTATACACCAGCCTTCGTGATTGGAGCCGCATTGGCCATTATCACCATGGCAAGCATATGGATATTGTGTCCAAAAATCGAACCCTTAAGGGAACATTAATTAAGCATAAAATTTAACTGAAAATAAATGAGTGATTCAAATCAAAAAATAGCAGTAATTACTGGTGCAACGGGAGGTATCGGTTTCCAAGTCGCAAAAAGACTGGGGCAGGACGGCTACACTGTCATACTCAATGGAATACGAGATGACCAAGGTGCCGAACGTATTCAAGAACTTACCGAGGCTGGAATTACTGCTGAGTATTATGGTTTTGATGTAACCGACGAAGATGCCGTAAACGAAAACATCAAAAACATTGGTGAAAAGTATGGTAAAATCGATGCCGTAATCAACAATGCTGGTGGACTTGGTGGCAGGTCTCGTTTTGAAGATATGACCACTGAATTCTTCCGAGGGGTGATGGCCTTGAATTTGGATTCTACCTTCTTTGTTTCTAGAGCTGCCATTCCTTATCTGAAAAAGGGAAAAAACCCATCCATTATTAACTACACCTCCAATGCAGGGTGGAACGCTGGTGGACCAGGAGCTGGGATTTATGGAACATCCAAAGCGGCGGTACACACACTGACGCGTGCATTGGCGAAGGATTTGGCAGAATACAATATTCGCGTCAACGCCGTTTCCCCTGGAACGATTGATACGCCGTTTCACACGCAAATTAAATCCACAAAACCAGAAGTGTTTGCTTCATGGAAGAACAATATCATGCTGGGTCGTTTGGGGCAACCGGAAGAAGTGGCCTCGGTTATCTCATTTTTGGTGAGTGACGATGCAGCCTTTATGACGGCCGAGACCGTCCAAATTGGTGGTGGACAAGGTTTGGGGATTTAGGTCAAACCATATAGGAAGAATCATATTTTTAGCAGTGAGCTGAATTGTAACAAGCAATCAAAGAACAAACACAACAATGAAAAAAGTAGTGACTTTCGGAGAAATCATGCTCCGATTGGCCCCGCAAGGATTTTTACGGTTTTCCCAGGCCAATAGTTTTGACGTCGTCTACGGCGGTGGTGAATCTAACGTAGCTGTGTCTTTGGCAAACTATGGGGTGCCTGTGGATTTTGTTACCCGCTTGCCTCAAAATGACATTGGTCAATGCGCATTGATGGAAATGCGAAAAAGAGGTGTAGGTACCGATAAAATCATTTATGGCGGCAACCGATTGGGAATTTATTTTTTAGAGACTGGGGCGGTATCCAGAGGCAGCAAAGTGGTTTACGACCGAGCCCATTCCGCGATGGCGGAAATTGAAAAGGGAATGGTCGACTGGAAATCTGTATTTAATGGGGTGGAATGGTTCCACTGGACTGGAATCACACCTGCCATCTCACAAGGTGCAGCCGATGCCTGTCTGGAGGCAGTGAAAACCGCTAGTGAATTGGGCTTGACCATCTCAACCGATTTGAATTATCGTGCAAAACTTTGGACGTATTGCGATGACGCGAAACGTGAAGAAATCATGAGTGAGCTAACCGCTTATTGCGATATTGTTTTGGGCAATGAAGAAGACGCCGAAAAACATTTTGGTATCAAACCGGAAGGGCTTGATATTACTACGCAGGGAGAGCATGTAAAGGCGGAAGCATTTTTATCCGTTTGCAAGCAAATGATGAAACGTTTTCCAAAAGCCAAAAAAGTGATTACCACCTTACGAGGTTCCTTATCCGCTTCTCATAATACCTGGGCGGGAGTGTTGTATGACGGTGAAACCATGTTCAAGTCTCCGGAATATCAAATCACCCATATCGTAGACCGTGTTGGGGGAGGTGATTCGTTTATGGGAGGACTCATTTATGGTCTGTTGAAATATCCCGAAGATGACCAGAATGCATTGAATTTTGCTGTGGCGGCATCCTGTTTAAAGCACACTATCAAAGGTGATGCGAATTTGGTTACTGTTGCAGAAGTTGAAAAATTGATGGGCGGAGATGCTTCCGGTCGTGTAGCTCGATAAATTATGGCGTTTAAAAAAGTTTCCCAAGAAGAAGTTTTGGGGCAAATGGAGAAATCGGGTTTAATACCCGTTTTCAACCATACAGACCCTGATATTGCCAAAGCGGTTTTGGATGCTTGTTATCAGGGAGGTGTTCGTGTTTTTGAATTTACCAATAGAGGAGCGAATGCTCTTGAAGTCTTTGAATCTTTAGTAGTATACGCCCAAAAGTATCCTGATTTACTATTAGGGATTGGTACGATATTTTCTGGGGAAGACACCAAAATGTTTTTGGAGAAAGGTGCTCAATTCATCGTTTCTCCAGGGATGGTTCCTGAAATGGCTACCTGTTGTGCATCTGAAGATGTCCTTTGGATTCCCGGTTGTGCAACGGTAACAGAAATACATCAAGCCTTGAAATTGGACGCAAAAATGGTCAAAGCTTTTCCGGGAAATGTTTTGGGTCCAGGATTTGTCAAAGCGGTAAAAGCAGTGTTCCCGAAGCTACGCATTATGCCCACCGGTGGCGTTTCCCCTACGGAGGAAAACCTAAAAGCATGGTTCGAAGCAGGTGTAGTCTGTGTAGGAATGGGGTCTAAATTGGTCACCAAAGAAGTAATCAACGCTAAACGTTTTGATACGCTCGAAAGTCTAGTGCAAGACACCTTGGCTATCATTACCAACCTTCGAAGTTGACCCTTCTAACTACTTCAATTGAACAAAAAGATAAATCTCTGATAATACGTCCCTACCTTATACTTTAGGATATAAATTTTCCAAGATTTGGTTCAGCTTCAATACGTCCTTTTCTTCTTTCAAGGAAATGTTGTGGTCTTCCATATATTTCTTCAGCTGCTCCTTTTGTTCGGGAAGCATTTCCAAAATGTTGTTTTTAGTTACTCGAAACAAGAGACCATCTGATTCCCGTAAGAAAAAGTATTTGTGATGTAGGCTCACTTTGTCTTTACCCACCTTTTCCATGGTTTTTGCATCAACAAAGGCCTTCTTGATTCGAATATTGGAAAGGCGGTAAACGCTGAAGTTTTCACCCTCTCGCACCATTTCATAAAACTTCCTTTCATCAGAAAACCTATCAAACGAGGTCCCATTGAAAATCACTTGGGTGATTTCTTTATCGTTGGGGAGACGTTGTGGAATTCCTTCTTCGTCTTTGGTTTCGAATTCATTTTTCCCAAGATTGAAATTACATAATTCACAAGCCAACTCCTCTCCCGAAGCCAAACGGATAGAAACTTGGTTCTCCCAAGATTCACTGATGTAGAAAGCATTTTGTGCTCTAAAATTTCTTGATTTCTGGGAGTTGTAAAAGATTTTCCGGTTGTTGGTATCAAAACCATCCAAAAGCAAGTCGGTTTCCTGCATGGGACGGTTTGCCAAAACAATAGCTTGCGCTGAAAGGGTAGGGGTCATGAGTAGGAGTAGACCGCCTACAATGAATCTTTTAATCGTCCAGTTTGATGCAATTTCATTCATAATGATGGATTTAAATTAACAGTATTGACCTTACCTATAAGGTACTGAAAAACTGGCTATCATTCAATGAATGAAAGGGATTTAACCTTAATTTATCATGTTGAAAATGGGCTATGGTTACTATAGTTAGCCTAAAACTAATTGGTCAGGGATGAATTGACCTTTTAAAGTTACACGATGAGATACTGTTGTCAACTCTAGAATAATTTCTAAGTAGCTATTGGTATTTAAAAATGATGAGAATCGAAAAAATCAATACCGCCAACTTTTCAAGTCCGCACCTTTTGGCGCCACATTTTCCACCTTCTCCACATATTTTTGAATAAACATCCGGTGGTAGCGTAGTCGACTGAGATGGTTTCCATTTTCATGGTCGCCGTTCCAGCAATGTTCGGCTCGGTCTCCATAATCCACTTCGCCATTGTAGTAGGGGGCCGTGGTTTCGGATAGGATTTCTTCGGCAAGGTATACCGCGTTGTTGAGGTAATAATTGTCCATATCTCCGCAATACAGATGGATTTTGTTTTCCCAATCGCTACCATGTTTGGACCAGTCTCTTTTTAAGATATAGGCTAGGTCGTAATTTTCTTTCCAATACGCGGCCACATCTTTATCAATCTCTCCGGTAAGGCGATTCCAAATGCGTTTTGGATAACCTTGTTCGTCTATGGGGGAATAAGTTGCTTCCCAAATATCCCATTGCTGACCAGACCGTCCTTTGGTGCCTAACACCAATTCGCGATAGTTCATATCTTTTAAGGTGGCGTCTACATTGCCCAAATAGTCCCGATGGCCGGCAACCAAGGTTTTTCTGAAGGTGCCTTCTTCATAGTAGGCATTGTCATCTTCGTAAATGTTCACCAAACAATAGGCTCTAAAATCGATAGGGTCTGGACAAGCAGCAAAACACATCCCATACTCCTTCGGATACTTGACTTGAACGGCAAGGGCTTCCCATCCGCCCGTGCTTCCGCCGTAAACAAATCTTGACCAACCTTCTCCAATTCCCCTGAATTTTTCTTCGATATAAGGAATGAGTTCATGCGTAATGGCATCCCCGTAAGGACCTTGAGCGGCGCTATTGACAGCATAGGAATCATCATAATAGGGCGTAGGGTGTTGGATTTTGATAGCGATGACCCTAGGGAAATCGGGGCCTGTCCAGGTCTGATAAAAATCGTATGCTTCCTGCTGTACGATTATATTATATCCGTCAACATCGAACCGCTCGCTGTATTCTGGCTCTAAATTTGGGTCGAGTGGGGTAGTTCTAAATCCCCCGAAATCAGAAGGAAAATGGCCATGCATGATAGCTAACGGGTATTTCACGTCTGGATGTGATTCCCACCCTTCAGGAAGCAAGACATGGGCTCCCAAATACATATCCCGTCCCCAGAAATCGCTTAGCAGCTTGCTCTTGATTTTGATATGCTTGACGTAGTCCGTATCCTCAGGCTCTGGGATAGGGGGTATTTTTTGGTCTAGGTTTATGGATAAAGAAGGAAATTCTCCGGTTTTAATATTAATCTTTTGCGGCGTGGAGTAGAGATTCCCTGGCGCTCGGTTCCACTGTTGTCCTTCTCCTCGGTCCATGGGTAGTTTCACCACATGCCCGTCAGCGCGGTTAAAGGTTTCATACTTGTGAAACACAACCTGAACGTAATACTCGCCTGAAGGCAAGTCTTGAAAATTTTGAATGGGGTAGCCAAACGTTTCCATGTCAAATCGAAGGGATGTTCCCGGTTTCCAATCATTGACATCCATACCGAAACCTTGGCAGGTTTTGGAATCATCTCGCAACTGAAATCGCTGTTCGGTTTCTATCTGTTCCGAAATCAAGACAATAAGGCGTCCGTCAAGGGCTTCGGTATACAGCTCAGATGGAAAGAGCAGTTCGATATTTCCTGAGCTGTTGGGTGTTGTGCAGGAAAAGAAGCTAAAAAGTAAGATGACCAGGACGGAACAAAAAGAGAGACTTCGGCGTATGGGTTTCATAATGTTGTTGGCATTTGTGCTTGAGACCTTTCAAGCGATTTAAAGCTAGGGACGGGATACTTGGCACTTATTGCTGAAATAATCGTCCCTTAGCCTTAAAGATAAATGATTGTTCGAATTCGATTTGGAAATCCATGTAGTTTATTGAATAGGTTTCAATTCCAAATCGACCTTCTACAAAGCCTTTAAGGAAATTAAAGGCGCAAACCCTTCAACGTATATTAAGACCATGGAAAGTTCGAAAGAAATGAATGCTGTACGTTTTAAGTAGTTGAATGATTGACCTTTCCGAATTTTTTTGGATGGCCTTTTTACACAAGTAATTGACCTTTTTAGTCAAAGGGAACGGGCGCTTTCTTCCCAATTTTGTTTTCGTTAATCAATTAATAATTAAGCACAATGAAGACAAAACGTATGATTTTAATTGCGGCGTTTATTTTTAGCGGTTTCACTATGGCCAAAGCGCAAAAAACTGATGCGATAATAACCAAGACCAAGATTATCAACGCTTCAGCGGACGAAGTTTGGGAAAGATTACGACAATTGGATAAAGTTGAGGAGCTTACACCAGACTTTATCGGAGATTCTTGGGTGACGGGACCTATTGGCGTAGGGGCGAAACGAAGCTGTTCCGCTCCGGGCCAAACCAGAAAAACAGCAGACAATCCTGCCTTTACGGAAACGATTCTGGCTTATGATGATGAAAAACGCTTTTATTCCTACGCCGTGGCAGGGGTACCAGCAAAAAACATGGTAAATTCCTTTAAGGTAGTGGACCTTGGCTACCAAAAGTGTATGGTGGTATGGAGTTCCAGTGGTTGGACTTTTGTAGAAAATACACAAATGAACAGAGAGCAGTTCGTAGGTTTTTTGGATACCGTATCCAATCAAATGATGGCTAGACTTTATGAACTACACAATGCGAAGTCTTAATCCATCGGGGTAAAATAGGAGAGAGCACCTTTATGCAAAGGTGCTCTTGACTTTAATATATTTAGTTCATGAATCGAATGGTCTTTTCGTTACTCTTTTTGTTATTGCATCTGTTCACTACAAACTGTTTGGGCCAACAGCTTGTGGTCGATAGCAAAATATTGAATACGAAAACGGAGGTTGAAATTCTTCCATTGGGTAATGCTGATGACATAAAATCTGCGTTGTATTTCACTGATGGGGAAAAACTTTTGGGAGCAGGCGTTGCTAAAAGATTACATACGCTATTTAAAGCTGGGAAAATTCCGCCGGCATATTTGGTGTTTGTAAGCGCTATTGATTTGAATGATTCAATAGACAAACGCAATACGTACTTTTTTTGTAATCCAGATTACTTGGATTTTTTTGAAAATGAATTACTACCTCATGTTGAAAAAACCATTGGAAAAGCATTTACCCCAGACGAAAGAGGTTTAGTTGGGATATCTTTTGGCGGTCTTAATGCCGCATGGTTTTCTGCAAAGTCCACTTCTTTTACGAAATACGCCTTGCTTTCTCCGGTCACATATCCCTGTAAAAAGGTCATTCAGGAAATCACTTTTTCAAGGAATGATGGGTTAAAACTGTTCATCTCTACTGGAAAAAATGATGCTGAGCATTATGTGGAGGAGTTGGTGAAGATTTATCAGACAAAGGAGTATGAAATTCATTCCGAGAGGACCCAGGGTGGGCACGATTTTAAGAATTGGGCGAGCCAGTTCGAACTTATGCTTAATTTTCTATTTGGTTAGGAATGATTTTATCATACGATTCTTATCAATTAAAAGAGACCAAGGTTTTTGAAAAGGTTGTGTTTCGACCACCTTATAAACCTGCAGTTACTTTTGAAAAAGAGGCCTGTTTCATTTACCCCATAGTAGGAGAAGGCATGCTTTATGGTGGACTGGAGCACGGAGCGGTAACCTCCAAAGAAAGTATTTTGATGAAATGTGGGTCGTTCGTAAACCATTGGAAAAGCGCTGGGGAAAATGAGTTTTGCGAAATAATTGCCATACATGTTCATCCTGGTATTCTTGACTTTATCTATGAGAACAATCCACCAGAATTTCTAAAAAGCAAGAACACCACTCGCACCCAAGTATTCACAAAGATTCCGCAAAAGACGGTTATTGATGAATACATCAAAGGCCTGCTATTCTATTTTGAAAATCCTTCACTAATCAATGAAGATTTAATCGTGTTGAAATTGAAAGAGCTGATTTTGCTTTTGTACAACATTGATTATCCCGGTATTCGCGATTTACTCCAAAGTCTCTTTGACCCTGTCACCTTAGGTTTTAAAACGATAATCCAGTCACAGTTGTTTCAGGAATTGGATATCAAAGACTATGCTGACTTGACCAATATGAGCGTTTCTACCTTCAAAAGAAGGTTCAAAGAGCTTTTTAAGGATACCCCGGCACATTACATCAACACCAAACGTTTGGAAAAGGCCGCTGAACTTTTGCAATTAACAGACAAGAGAATAACCGATGTTTGCTATGAATGCGGTTTTAGCAGTTTGAGTACGTTTTCCAAATCCTTCTCAAAAAAGTACCAAGTTGCCCCCTCGGAATACAAAAGAAGACTTTAAGCCGTTTGATGCGCTTACCATGTTTACGGTTTATCCCCCAATTCAAGAAGCATTTCCTTTGCGCTTTTGCCTATTGCTCCCTCGGAGTCCAATGCGATGGTTTTGTTTAGAAATGCTTTTGCCTTTTCTTCCTCTCCCAATTTGAGATGACCCATCGCGAGATTTTTCCAGGCCTTCGGAGATGAAGGGAAAAGTTCCGTAACAAACGAAAGTACTCCGACACCCACTTGAACGCCTTCTCTGGTGCCACTTTTCGAAAGAAGCAATCCAGCCTTACTGATTTCCGTTTCAAAATCGAAAAAGTCATATTTTGGGTCTTGTATCATCTTTGGAACCTCCCGCGCTAATTCTTCTATGTTGCCATTGACAAAACCATCAGTAATGTATCGCATGGGGTTGGGTATAAAGCTGTCGTCAGCAAAAGTCAGGGCGGCGTCAACCACTGGGTCTTGGTTCGTCGAATACTCCTCAAAACTCATATCAACCGGAAGGGAGGGTGCCAACCATTCTGCATTTTGCCAAGCGGGCTTGTCTTGCCACCACGCATAAGACAAGTATAAAGGGATTTCGCTATGGGGCATGTTCGTGATGCGGATGTCACCATAAAAATTCACATTTTCTGCAGTGGGTTCTCCTACGAAAATTGCATTGGTGTAGTTGTCCAGCTCGTTCACTAGGTTTTGGCAAGCGGAAAAAGTACGGCGGCCTAGAATCACGAAAAACTTTCCAACTTGGTTGATTTTTTTGTTTTCCATAATACTGGTGATGAAAGCCCTGTTCTTGAAATTATTGCCGCCTCCATTCAATCTGACATCAAGAACCAACTTCTCAACTGGATTATTTTCGATATACTCAAAGAGTCTAGCATAAAACAAGGACATTTTTTCCGAGGGGTCGTCCTCTATTTGACTGAGCCGAACGTACACCGTTTTTGCTTCAGGCAAGTATTCAAAAAAGTACATCTTTTCGATGTTTTTTAAATAAAGAGGTGTGGTATTGGTTTGTCTTGCTTCCAACCAATTTTCGTTTTCAAAAACATACCCATAATGGTTGGGAATCCGCTCATTTTTGGAGAGTACTTTGAATGTGGTTTCGAAGGTTTTTCCATCTTTTTCCAGCATAAGCGGAACTGAGAATTTGAGTTCATCCGTGATGCCTTGCGCGTGCAGTACCTCAGGGAGAGTCAAAAAGTTTATGCCATGTGCTTTAAAAAATTGGGAATTTTCAGCACTAACCACTGGATATATTTTTTGCAGTGCTTCCGAAATAGAAACTCCATTGATTTTCAAAACCTTGGCGCCCAGTGCTTGAGGGTAGTCTTTATGAACGCCTTGCACATAAATACCATCAGAAAATTGATATAGATTGAAAGGTAGGGAATGAAAGGTGTAAGGCGCTTGGTCAAGACCAACCCCCATGTGACCGTATTGGAATAGCGCTATAATGCGACGCATCCCAACGATAATTTCATGCGGAGCAAGTTTTGGAATGTCTTGGTATAAGGCTTCAACTTCGGCATCAAAGATTTCTTTTGTGGTTTTCACAAACAGAAACGGATAATCCGTGTGTATGGTTTTTTGTAGAAACCGAAGGTCTTCTTGCCATTGGGCACTGGTTAAAGTTTGCTGCGCGGATAGCGGTGCTACACACAGGAGAAGTAAAATGATAATTGTTTTCTTCATGATATTCAGTTTAGTGGTTATTTGTATTTGAAGCGTTGGCGAGCCAGGGGGTATGAAGTCCACTCGTCGATGTACTTTTTGAGCCGGTCCTTTTAGCTAATAGGTTGGAAAAGTAGGTGACCCCATATTTTATAGCTGATTCGTCCACGACAAATTCTGGCGAATGCGGCATGGCTAGGGTTCCTTTCTCTTGGTTGGAAGCACCCAGTAAAAACATGACCCCAGGCACTTTACGCTGGAAGTATATAAAGTCCTCATTGAAATACGGTATTTGCCCATAAAAAGGCCTGATATGTTCCGCACCAAATTCATTTTGAAGGGTTTGTAGACAAGTTTCAGTTAGTCCGGTATGATTTTGCACTGTTGGATTCCCGCTCAATGGTAAAGTGGATTGATAGGACTCCGCAAACTCAGAGTTCAGGATTTTGTCGGTGATATACGTTGGGACACTTGCTAATCGGTCAGCATCCGTCTCAAAAAATGTGGCTTCGAATAAGATGCTTTCGTCATTTTCAAACGTTTTGATTTTTGAATTGAAGATGAAGTAGTCCGTGTAGATGGTACTTGGGCTTTCGACGCCCAATTCAGAGTGAACCAAATTCGCTAGTGACCAAGGCTCGCTTTTTGGTTGGTGGCGGGCTAAGAGCTCCAATGCGGTTTTAAAGAAACTTTGGAAGTCAGTTGCATCCAAATTTTTATCAAATGAAACGGTGAGTTTACGTTCATAGGCAAACAGTTCGTCGGATTTGGTCCCTACCGTACCTACTTCTGTTGGAAAGACATGAAGTCCATAAATCTCATCAGGATTGATTTCATGGAATAAACTATCTTCGACCATGGTTTTGGCCCCCAGAAAGGTTTCTTCGGCAGGTTGAAAAATAAAGTAGATAGTTCCATCGATTTGGTCTTTCAATTCGCTCAGCACCTTGGCAATACCCAGACCAATGGTCGTGTGTACGTCATGTCCGCAAAGATGGGCCACCCCAGGATTTTTGGATTTCGGATAATGAATGCTTCCCATGGTTCGAAGATCAATAGCGTCCATGTCGGCACGCCAAGCGATTTTCTTTCCTTTTTTATCACCATTCAGAATCCCTACTAGGCCATGGCCTGCAAACCCTTTTTTGACTTCCAAACCCAAATCCAATAGATAGTTTTCCACGATTTGAGCAGTCCGTTTTTCATGGCCCGCCAGTTCGGGATATTGATGTAAATCACGACGGATATTGACCAATTCATCATAAATCGCATCTGTGTGTGCTGTGATTTGTACCAAACTCAAGTTGGATTCTTTCCGTTTGCACGAAAAGTTCAAAACCATGAGAATGGATAGGAAAACGAGGCTATACTTCATCACTCTTAATTTTCAATTACTAAAGACTACTTTTAAGATTATCCCAACTTCAGAGGTCTTGAAAAAACTTACGTTGGCATGGGATTACTGTTCAAAAAAAGGAGCTAAAACAGTGCTATTCAAAAAAGAGTGACTGGCGGGTATACTTGGTGATGAACTCGTATGTTTTGGGACGAATTCGTAAAAATTTGGGCTAAACGCGTAAGGCCGATTTGATGGACTTGTAGTAGGTATTTGATAAGGGAATGTCCATTTCGGTGTGTTGGATGTAGATTTTTGCGTTTTGTGAATTCCCTTTTATGCTTTTGATGTTGAATGTATTGACAAGATACGACCGGTGACAACGTTTTAAAAAAGGCGCTTGCTCATGAATGACTGTTAGCGTATTTCGAAAGGTTTCATGTTGGACTCCGTTTTCAGTGGTGAAAAATATTTCCACATAGTTTTCAGAAGATTTTACAAACAAAATTTGGTTCTGGGGTAAAACTACTTGCTCGCCCTTGTTCAATCCAGAAAAGGAGATTTTTGACTCCGAGGTAGGGTCCACAATAGTCCCAAATCGATTTCTAAAAAACAGATAAAAAGGCAGTATGGTCAACATGATAGGCACCAACGATTTCCCAAAAAACCATAGCCCATGAGTAAGGTATTCTTGGAATCCATAGTCTGGTTGAAGGAAAAGGTCGTTGAGAAAAACCTGATTGTAAAAGTGGATGGGAATAAAAGAAATCACCACCAGGGCAAAAAAAGCTATCGTCTCATGGGTAACCGTCCAATTTTTTTTCGCAGAACGATACCAAATGTTTTCCAAACGCCCAGTAACCAAATAAAAAACCGAAAAAATGATTCCAAATCCGGCGAACACCCAATTTTTATAATCTGACTGGAATCGGTCCGTATCGAAAGGCCCCAAAAAAATCAAGATAAGTGCGAGTATAGCCCCCAAAATGAATGCAATCTTCAATTGGTCTTTTAGAGGTGCCGTAAACGGAATGGATTTTTTCAAGAAATCAAGCATTCATCCCTATTTCAATGCAACCATTAGACAGCGCTTTAGACATTTGTTTTTGTTCGACACGAGATATGAATATAATGCTTTATGTAAAAAAGTGCTGTTGTTTGGATTACAATCCTACTGATATCATTTTCCGCCAAGGTCAACTTTACGGAGGGTTTGCAAGAACAATTCTCGGTAGGAATTACTGATTGGAATTTCCTGTTGATTTTTAAGAATCAAGGCTTGCGAAGAATAAGATGCTACAAATAAGGGATTTACAATGTAAGAACGATGGGTTCGAAGCAAACCGTATTTTTTGAGTTCTTGCTCGGCGGTTTTCATATGTTGAAAGCACATATGGTTTTTTCCTTGCGTGAAGTATTTTACATATTCGCCATGTGCTTCGAGGTAGATAATGTCTTGTGGTAAAATACGAACTGTCTTTCCTTCACTTCGTATAACGATGGGCTGTTCTATTTTTTTGGCCGAAACCGCCATCGAATCTTTGTATTCGGCCCGTGCCGCAAGGCCCCATTCATATATGGAATAGCTGTAGCCGAAAAAAATAAAAGCAGCCGAAGTAAAGAAAAGGTAAAATCCAACCCGGTCCGGATGATGGAATACAGTCCACTCTGGTAGTCTGTATTGCAAAATGAACAAGACAATCAAGTATCGCAATACGGTAAATGCAATGGTAATGCCCCAAAAGATCAGTCGCGGAAACTTCTTTTGTCTACCCAGCCATAGATATCCAATCAAGACCATGCCAACAACTTGGCAAGTCAGGAGTAAAGCCATGTAAAAAGCCGGAAAAGTTCTAAAAAAGTCGGTGTAGTAATTCCAAGAAGCCAGTAGTAGAAGCGTACCCCAAAAGAGCACTTTTTTCAAAATGCTATCCAAGCGAAACCATTTCATTGAAAATCCAGCCAATTTCATTGAAAATAGGATTTTGGTGACACTAAGGGCACAAAATCTGCTGTTCTTTGATGAACATAAAAGTAATCCTTTAATCAAAGATTTACCTTTTAAACAACTTGATTATGAAAAGAATAGCCGTTTTAACTTGCATTGGTTTGATGAGTTTGGCCGCTATGGCACAGTCTACAACCTTTAAAGGAAGTATCATTCCAGAAGATGAAGTGCCAGAGGTCGTTTTGAATGCCCAACAGTCCAACTTTGGGGATAAAAAGGTCGTGCGTTGGAAAAAACAAACCTCCACTGGAAGAAAAGGGAACAGTTCTACCCGATACGTTTCCGTGATGAAAGAGGGGAAGCGACCGTTGAGCAATGCTCGGTATTCGCCAGAAGGTGAAATACTGTACTATGCAGAGTATTATGGCTCTAAAACCATTCCTACGCTATTGGCACGCGATTTGAACAGTAACTTTTCGAGTTATAGAATCACGGGAGGTACTCACATTAAATTATACAAGACCAAAAAAGAGTACTACCGGGTTCGCTTAAAAAAAGGAAGTGTGGTTACCTACGTTTTCTATGACAAAAATGGGAATCAGGTAGACCGAAACCAATTGCCCTCTGATGCGGATTTTCAATAATTTTTTAGATACCCTCATCATAGAATTAAACGCTTTAGGAATTTACAAGTCAAAACGTTGAACCAATTATCCAACGATTTCGCTTTGTGATGTATTTAACCCATAGTGAAATACGTTATCATATTGAATGATGTCTCTACAAAACCTTCCATATACTAAGTTTGGTCTTTCTGAAAGCGAAGCCATAGCGCATGCCGTCTCGAAACTTACCTTCGGCGCAACCGAAGATTTAATCCAGAAGGTTCAGGCGGAAGGTTTGGAACAGTGGTTGGAAAGCCAATTGTCTGAACCAACCTCGCAACATTTTGAAAATGAAGTAGCCAAGCGTTTTCCGATAACTAAACTCTCGGTAAAGGAAATTGCGAAAACCGATCCCAGTCCGGCAATTTCGTTGATTCTGATGGGAATCAAATTCCGAAAGGACAAACAGTTCAAAAAGGAATTGGAGGAAAAACTGGAGGTTAATGATATGCTGGCGGCTATCAATACTTCTGTGGCCCAAGTGGATAGACGTGCGCTCTACGAACTGGAAGGAGGTGCATTCCTGAAGAAGTATTTCGATAAATTGGAGTTCGGCAACTTCATGGAACTTATGTATCAGTTACGTGCTCAAAAACTTTATCGGGCGGTACATAGTCCATATCAAATTCAAGAGACGCTTGCTGATTTTTGGTTCAATCACCTGAACGTCTCCACCACGCGAGTGAATGATACCGCACCTTATGTGCTTTCGTACGATAGGGATGTAATTCGGGCAAATGTGTTGGGGCATTTTCCTAAAATGTTGAAAGCGAGCGCACACCATCCAGCAATGTTGATTTATCTGGATAACAACCATTCCAATGCGGCAGAGAATGCCCAAACCTTGGACAAGCGTAAGCCGCCGTCCAAAAAGTTATTGGAATCGGAATTCCGACAGTTTTTACAAATGCCCGGTATCAACGAAAACTATGCCCGTGAACTTCTGGAACTGCATACGTTGGGTGTGGATGGCGGATATACCCAAAACGACGTGGAAGAGTTATCCCGCCTCTTGAGCGGTTGGAAGGTGAATCCTCTTTTGATAAAGTTCCATTGGTTGCTTACTTTTTTCATCAAACAGGGCATCAAAAAGAACAAGAAGTCCTTTGTAAAGGATGCTTTCTTTTTCGATAGTACCCATCACGATGCCGGTACCAAAACCTTTTTGGGAAGGCGCTTTATGCAAAGAGGTGGATATCAACAGGGCGTTGAAGCAATAGAAACCTTGGCAGCCCATCCGGCTACGGCAAAGTTTATCAGCGCAAAATTGGTCAAGCGTTTTGTGAGTGACGATGCGCCAAAATCCTTGGTGGATAATGTGGCAAAAGCGTATACCGATAGTGCGGGCCATATCCCTTCCATGATGCGGGCGATGCTGAAAGCCGAGGAATTTTGGAACCCGAAAAATCGTTTGTCGAAAGTAAAAACCCCTTTTGAATATGTTGCTTCTGCTTTGCGGAGCAGTAAAGCGCAGATGGACTCGGAACAAGAAACCTTGCGATGGATTGTCCGAATGGGTGAGCCCATATATGGGTATCAGGTGCCCACGGGCTTTCCCGACAATCAAACCTACTGGACGAGCGGTACGGGCCTTATCAATAGATTGAAATTTGCCACTGCCCTCGCCGAGAATAAAATTCCCGGGATACATGTACCCGATGAATTCCGGACAAATAGCTGGAAACAAGAACTGAGTAGCCCAAAGTTTCAAAAACAATAACTATGTGTGAAACGGAAAAAAATACCCATTGGAGTCGTCGAAGTTTTGTAAAAACAAGCGGACTCTCCCTTTTTGCCACAACCTTGGGAGGCATACCGAGTTTTGTGGCTCAAGCGGCCACGGCTGTACTGGAGCCCAGACCTTTTCAACGAAAAAAGGTATTGGTTTGTGTGTTCCAACGTGGTGCTATGGATGGGATTAGCGCCGTGCAGCCGATTGATAACGCGTTCCTCAAAAAACATCGCCCCAATCTGGTTTTTTCTGCAAGGGGCGCTTCAGACCAAAAATTGCTGGACCTTGATGGTGCTTTTGGATTGCACCCAGAGTTGGCTCCTTTGGCTCCCTATTTCGAAAACGAGACCTTGGCCATTTTGCATGGTGTAGGTTCTCCAGTACCCAACCGGTCGCATTTTGATGCGCAAGACTTTATGGAAAGTGGCACGCCAGGTGTAAAGGGAACCCAATCCGGTTGGTTAAACCGTGCCGTAGGGGCAATGGGCCATGACCCGACCCCTTTTCAAGCCGTATCGTTTACGCCCACCTCCCCAAGGTCTTTTTATGGCCAACATGCCAATATCGTGGTGCAGAACCTTTCCGATTTGAGTTTTTCCACTGAAGAACTACAAGAATTGCAACAACTGAAAGCCTTGTACCAAAATGAGTCCATGGCGGCGTTGAGCAATGCGGGTTTATACAATATTGAGGCTGCCGAAATGATGGCGTCGTTGGATGTGCTGAACCAGCCGGTAAATCCCAATTCAAATTACCCGACTTCACCCTTGGGCCTCGGTTTAAAACAAACAGCCAAACTCATCAAGGCCAATGCCGGGTTGGAAATTGCGTTTGTAGAAAGTAATGGCTGGGACACGCATAGCCGACAAAACGTAGACTATGGCGGGTTTACCCTTCGCGCTCGAGATTTGGCGCAGTCCATTGCAGCCTTTTGGGAAGATTTGGGCACCCTACAAGACGATGTGGTACTCATGACCATGACGGAGTTCGGGCGTACCGTATTGGAAAACGGTTCCTTTGGCACCGACCACGGGCGTGCTTCCTGTAGTTTTATTTTGGGCAATAACGTCAAAGGCGGAAAAATATACGGCAACGTTCCAGAATTAGCCTTGGAAAATTTAGAAGACGGCCGTGATTTGCCGGTGACCACCGATTTCCGATCGTATTTTGCTACCGTAGCTTCAGAACATTTGAACATCAAAGACAAAGCCACCCTGTTCCCCGGTTGGGACGGACAGGTCTTGGATTTGTTTCGGTAACAATTACAAAAAGATTTAGAGTTCTACCCTGAAAAATCACCAACAACTAGTGCCTAGTCAGGGGGTTAAACCAAGTCTTTAACACTTGGCGTTAAGTATATATTAAAAGCTAAAAAGTAGGTGTATTTATCAATACCTTGTAAGATAAGTATGAATCTCAAAATCTTACGAAAATGAAAAAAAGCAAAGAAATTGGATTGGCATTGAACAAAAAAACCATCTCTAGGTTATTGGGAAACCAAATTACCGGAGGTACTAGCAGGGGACCAGGCACGACATCTTGCCTCTCTTGTGCGTGCGAGGTAGTTGACCCGGGAGAATCAAAAAAGTGCAAGTAGTAGAGTGCAGCACCGCACTTTTTTAGGAAGAACGAAACGAAAAGCCACAGCAGCAATGTTGTGGCTTTTTGTTTGGAAGCTCTCAGATTATGCTTTTAACTAAAATGCTATAAGAGATTAGTAAGGACTACTCTTGAACGGATTGTTTCTTCATCACTGCAATCTCTTCTTGCAGGTTTTCAATTAGTTCTTGTTGCTGAAGGGTATACAAGGTCAACTCTTCGATTTTTTCGAGTAAAAGACGATTCATGTCTCCGAGGGCAACCCCTTCGTTTTGTACTTTTTCCGCGCTAGGTATATTCGGTAAATGTCCGTTTTTGTCAATAAAATCTTTGATTTCAGCCAACGTGGGGAGATTGTAGTTGTTTTGAAAAACATAATCGGGCCAAGTATCCAAATCTACACGAACTTCACGGGCACGCACAGGGCCGTCAACCGCTAGGGTATAACCTGAAGGTACGGTTGATCGTCCGATTGCAACTTTATCCGTGCTATTGCCTAGAAAGACGGTAGAACCCGTTTGGCTCCAAGGGGAGTTGCCACTCGGCGGATTTCCACTTGAAACCGTAATGGTAGAGGTAGCTGTAAAACTACCGTCGACTGTAGTAGCTGTTATGGTAGCAGAGCCTACTGCATTTGCAGTCACAGTTCCAGAGGAATTCACCGAAGCAACGGAAGTATCAGAACTGGACCACGTTACTGCTTGGTTCGAAGCGTTTGAAGGAGAAACAGTAGCGGTTAAGTTGCCTGAATTGCCAACGGCTAACGACAACGAATTAGGGGAAACCGATACCCCCGTAACCGATGTGGTACTTCCAGGAATCACCTCGATGCCAGATACTTTTGGATTGTTGGCACCACCAGCTCTACCTGAGGTAAAGAAAATATCCAAGTTTCCATCAGTGACAGTTACTGTAAATTGTTGCACATTAGGATTGCTACCACTTGTGGCGTAAATATCGAATTGACTGAGTACTGTGGTACCTTCGATGTCCACATCAAAAACGCGACTCCCGGTACCGCCAGAACCACCACCAGGAGCACCAAACCAAATTTCCGCAAAATGTAGGTTTACAGTATAGGTGCCAGAAGATACGGGAATGTCATAATTAAAAGTACCCCCACCGCCAAAACGTTCGGAACGATAGGGTTCAGCTAAGCTGCCGCGACTCCCTGTATTACTGCCACTCCCGTATTGGTCAGCGGAGAATACGTCACCTTGATAGGTTATTTGCCCACCACCTGAGTTAATTCGAATAGGGGTTTGCGACAGTAGAAGCGTCGGGAGCATAAAAAGTGTTAAACAAGCAAAGTGTATTGCATTTTTCATTGATTTGGGATTTAAAATGAGTAGGGATTGAAGTAAGAAATTACACTGTATTTAATAACGTATAGTATGTATTTTTTATACAGTGCTCTCTTAAAGTAAAGTACGCTATTTTACTGCTCATTTGCTAGGATAAACCCTGTTTTTCGACCAAATACCTACTCTAAATCCATGTTTGAAAAATAGGTGATTAATCATCCCACTATCGCTTCAACGCAAAATGTCCGGTCAGTATTTTCCCCTCATCATATTCATAGCGGAACCAATAATCTGAAGCGGGTAGGGGATTCCCTTGATACATGCCATCCCAACCCGGTCCAGTCGGGGAGATTTGTTGGAGCAACTTACCGTAGCGGTCAAAAATATAGACTTGCGAATCGGGGTATTGTTCACCACCGATAATATTCCAGAGGTCATTGGTATTGTCGCCGTTGGGCGAAAAGAACTTCTGATAGCCCATGACCACAATGTCCCGGTCCAAGACGCGGCATTCCAGTGGGTCGCGCACGTAAACCGTATACGAGCCTGGGAAAACTTCAAACACATTATCAGGTTGGAAATTGATACCGTCAATGGAATATTCAAAATCCCCAATGCCCACGGCATCAATGGTCAGGACGATGATATCCGAAGTGCCATCTGTTTGAACGGTAAAACTTTCTGGTGCACCGGAAGAAAGCACTTCAAAGTTCGAAGTCCGTTCACAGGTGAGACCATTTGCGGTTTGGGTAACGGTCAAGCTGTAATTTCCTAAGGCTTCAATGGCCAAAGTAGCTTCGCTGGAGAGTAAATTGTCTTGTGCATCGCGCCAAGCATAGCTTTCAAAAGTACCTGCATCAATCACCAGCTCGGGGTCATCTGGGCAGATAACGTAGGTTTCTTCCAACGTAGCCGCTGGTAAAGGATTTATAGTTAGCGTAAAAGCCGAAACATCATAGCAAGTTTCCAATCGAGAATGCTGTACCCGTGCCCAAAGGGTTTCGGTCAAGGCGGTGTTTTGATAATTGTTTTTTGAAACGGGATTGTCATTATTCAAGGCTTCCAATTCGCTGCGGTGGTAACTCACCAAATACACTTGGGCGTCTTGCCCATTCAAGATTTCAGCATCTTTTGGGGAGAGGTCAAAGGCATAACTTCCTGTTTCGCCGTCATCACAAATGATGATATCCGCAGCGGTATGGGCGGTGGGAATATCCAAAACTTCCAGTGCGAAGCTTCCCGTGCTGAAACAATGGGCGTTGTTGTTGTTTTCAATTCGGAAAAAAAGCGTCTCCGGGTTTACCGTATTTTGAAACGTATCCGCTAATGTATTTTGCCCTAAATCTGCATCATTTTGGGTATGGTGAAAGGAAACTGAATAGTTGGTGTTTCCATTCAAAATTTCAATACGTTTTTCATTTAAGTTGAAGGTGAAAATCCCATCATTATTGTCATCACAAACCAACCCATCTGGAATTGTTGGAGCGGGTGGCGTATCAAAAATGAGCAATTGAAAGCTTGTAGTGGCATAACAACTAGCATCTGAGGCATTGGCCACGCGGGCATAAATGGTGTTTAGATAGCCAACACTCAAATACGCTGTTTCGTTCAAAGCATTCGTACCCGTGTCAGCATCGGCTTGTGTGCCGTGATAGGTGATATTTAGAGTAGACGCATTTTGGGTGCCAACAATTTCAGCTTCGGTTTGGGTCAAGTCAAAAACAGTTTCACCGTCATTGTTGTCATCACAGTATTCCAAATTGGTTGGGGTATTGGCGATAACTTGGTCAATCACCTCCAAACGAATGGCACCCGTTTCGTAGCATTCGGGGTGGGTAGGGTTTTCCATACGAAAATAAATGGTTTCGACCGGCAAGGTGTTGGTAAAACTATCGGGTAACGGATTGGTATTGCCATCCGCATCGGCTTGGGTGGGGTGAAAGGTCACCGTGGAAAATACAGGTGTTTCATTGGCCAACAAATCAGTTCGCATGGCGTCCAAATCAAAAGTGTGGAACCCATCCCCATCGTCATCACAAATGGTCAGGTCGGGTATGGCCGCTGGAACGGGCTGTCGCTTCACCAAAATGGAAAACGAACTGGTATCGTAACACAGAGGGCTCAGGGTGTTGGAAACTCTAGCGTAAAAGGTGGTGTTTCCATAACCTAACACTTGGTCGGTATCCAACACATGGGTCAAATCATCAGCATCTTGTTGGGTGGCGAAATACTGAACGGTAAACTGCAAAGGGTCTTGCCCATTTAAAATAGTGGCATCTTGAGTGGTGAGGTCAAGCGGGTAATTCTCGGTATTGTGGCACACTTCCTGTGGGGCAGGCGCATGGGCCACGGGTACTTCTCCTATCGTAATTTGCTTGGTCTCGGTTCTTGCCCCCAATGCGGTGGTCACATCGGCACTAACAGTATAGTTTCCTGGAGCCGCATAAACGTTGGTAGGAGTTTCTATGGTAGAGGTATTGCCATCACCAAAATCCCAAATGATAGAAACTAGAGGTTCGCTTACATCTAATGAAAATGCTGTGTTATCTCCAAAGCAAAGGTTTTGCACATCTATTTCACTAGTAAAAAAGAAGCTTTGAATAAATGGAGGCAGGCCCAATTGAGCTTGGCGACCTCCAAGGTCGATAGCTCTTTCTTGCAAATTGGCTGCGGCACCCATCAAATTCGGTCGGTTTACCACGTTCATGCTCGTATCGTTGGCATTTGCCCAATAAATTTTACCGTCAATGGCCAATTGCAAAGCCCCAAACGAAACTCTGGATAAGGGCGCAAAGGCATAGCTTGTTGCAGCAGGGTTACCGATGTTGGCTTGATATTGCACCAAACGGTCGTTATAGCTTAGGTATACCAAATCACTGTTGGGTGAGAACTCAATACCATAAAACGAAAGGCGCTCTCCACTTTCGGGTGAAGCCGTAATCAAAGTTCTTGCATTGGAGACCAAGCCCGTACCATTATCAAAGTCGAGAAGTTCAGCTGCCTTGAACATATGGGCCAGGGCAATTTTGGACCCGTCAGGAGACGCTTTCATGTAGCCATGCGAAATAATACGGTAGTATGAAGCGTTCTGTTCGGCCGGAAAGTCCAGTACCAATCCCGCATCTGAAATGATGGGAGTTGGGGATACACCGGTAGGGCCTACCAAAAAACTGTAAAAACGGTTGTTGCCCCAACCTCTGGTGATTACCCAAATATCACGCCCATTGGCATGTTTTACAGCCGTGACTTTTTCGGCAACGGTGCTTACCAAAGGAATATTTTTTTGTGTCACGTCGCCTGAGCCATTGTTCAGAGTCATATCGATGATAGAATAGGTCAACCCCCCGTAACCATTGGGGAAAACCGTAAATACGTAGTAAATATCTGGGGATTGTATAGATGGGACAATCACGGCCGATTGCGAGCTGTCTTGGCTGCCCAGCAAACCGTCGCCGTTGGGCATGAGTTGGTGGTTTCGGTTCCAAACGGAAACCCCATTGGTGTAAAATAGCAGATTGCCCAAGGCATCAGAAATGGTAGAGCACCCCTCAAAGGTATCCATGGCGCCATCGGTAAGGGGAACAGGAGTACCCGAACGAAAATCAAGCCCGGCATTGCGACCAAAATACCAAATAGAAGCTTCCAACTGCGCCTGAACCGCGAAGGAAAACATTATAAGAAAAATGCAAAGGAGTTGGCGTAGGTGCAAGGTTGTGTTGTAAGGACTTTAGCACAAACAAGATACGATGATTAAGCCCTTGAACCAATTGCTTTTCGAGGAAACGTAGCGTTTTTCCGTAAAAGGAACAACTTGGATTTACCCCTCAAAAACAAACAATTGCGATAGCGGTATTTCCAACGCTTGGGCAATACGGCCTAAAGTGACTAGGCTTGTATTTCTTTCGGCCCTTTCGATTCGTCCAATTTGGTTTTTGGTCAAATCTGCTTCTAGGCCCAATTGGAATTGGGAAAGCCCTTTAAGGTTTCTGAGTTCTCGAACCCTTTCCCCAACCAGCTTCATGAGTTTAATATCCTGCGAAGTGTATTTATGATGCACAAGGCAAGATTACGATACGCCAAAAATGAACAGAACACCACGATGGGGTATTTTGATATTTTTACTATCTTCGTTCTGAACGTAGCTACCCCTATTGAACTTTTAACCGTTTAACCTATGGCTACGGACTGCCTTACTACCCAATTGCAAACTTTTTTCCAAGACCCTACCCGTGAGCGCGTGGTGGTCGTATTCCCCACGCTGCAAATACAAACCTTTCGGCATGGGGAACCGCTGCACAACATATACCTTGCCGAAAAGCGCTTGCGCTTTCTGAAAACAAAAACAGCAAATGTGTCACGGATACAGGTATTGGACAATCTGGTATTTCGGTTTTCGTTTGTATTTGATTCTAGTGCATTTCATATACGAAACAAAGTCTGCGCCCAAAAGCTACCTCGCCCTTTAGACAAGGGCTGGATACGCATTCAACACAACAAGGTGCAACTGGGCTTTTGGATTGATGGGCCGGACCCGAATTTGAGGGTTTATGTGGAGCAGCAATACTCTGGTAAAACCTAAATAGAAAAACCACGGCAACATCGCCGTGGTTTTTCTTTAAATCAAATTTTCACCCAATCGGTTCACGCTATAAGCCAGCTGTGGCTTGAAGAGGCATTATTCTTGAATTATTTGAGTCTCCGTTTTTGAATCGCAATTATCTAAACAGCTAAACCCTTTTTTAAGTCTTTTTTTAGGGCTCATTAAATGATACTCGTACAAACAGACAATATCTATTCCTTCAATTTCATTCCCCCCCTCAAAGTCTAAGAGAAAAGTGTTTCCACTAGACCGGAGGGCCCTAAAAAAGTCATCTATGTCCAAATCCGTAAACCCTCCAAGCTTTAAAAAATTCCCGCTCAATACACTATAGGCCAGGTAGTAACTACAATCCCGAAAAAAACTCAATTCGCTCCCGTCAGGAAGTCGGTGGGGCTGAGAAAAATCGATTTTCATGAATATAAAATCCGAATACCTGGTTTTCAAAAAACTAATTTTTTGATTTTGAATATCATTGAGTATAATATCCTTTTCAGCGAGACCAAAGTCACTCACTGTAAATAGTTTTGCTTTAAAACCTAAACTAACAGTATCTACAACCTTCTCCTGAGAACAAAGGTTCGTTAGGGAAACAAAAATTATTGCTGCTAAAACTTTTTTCATTCTAAATCTGTTTTGTTTTGCCACTCTAGAGCTCTAACACCACTTGGGTTACCTGGGTTATGCCCCTCTTTATTCTTCTCCGCATTTCCTAAACCTTTCAAATATTCTTGATAGAAACTCGCGTTTTGAATATTGTAATGGGAGTGTCCCATTTCATGTTTTGTAACCTGTAGTGTAGTTAAAGTAATCAAATTATTCGGTCCCATTGCAGCCGCCTCATTCAGAAAAACACTTACCTTATTGATAAGCTCTGGTGATGAAGGATCATCATTAAATAGTTTAGTAGATAGTCTAACCTCACCATCAGAATTTGTATTGAATCTGAATGAGTTATAACCGTTTCTGTCACTCATTGGTTCTACTCCGACTAAAACATCCACCTCTTCTCCATGCTCGTTTTGAATATTATCAATTGCATCAAACATTTTTGGTGAATTTTTCTTGAAATTATCGATTCTTTTTTGAGTTATTTTGGCTTGGAAACCTATGACTTTGGTTGGCGAAACTATAATGCAGCTCTAGGGCGCTGGATGAA
>JBCBPD010000027.1:0-38372 GCA_039820925.1 Bacteroidota bacterium
CTCCGGAGAAGGGTTCGAATACCTCAAAAGGGTAATAGTGGAAATAACGGGGAAAGATGTGGTTCAAGTCATGGAAGAAGAAGTTCTGAATCCATTAAGCCTTCAGAATTTTTACTTTGAAAAAAACGATTACCTTTTTGAGGTATTCGAACCCTTCTCCGGAGTATCCAAATTGGGTTCCCGGTTCAAATTCAATTTTCATTTCCCCATCCCTCCAATTGGGAAATCCGGTTTGGTGAGATAAAACATGACGTGCTGTTATCTTTTTATACCTTTCATCATAAGCGATTTCTTCAAACGGTAAATAGGTGTAAAGGGGTTGGTCTAAATCAATAATGCCTCTTTCAGCCAGTCGGCATACCGCAAAACCAAAAACAGGTTTGGTGATGGATGCGGCCTCAAATAGGGTTTCTTTTTCTACACTGGCTTGGGTGAATACATTTTTAACACCATAGGTTTTATGATACGTTAACTTCCCATTTTCGATTAGACCCAAAGAAACACCCGGTATTTCATAATACTCCATATAGGAAGCCACAAATGCGTCAACCAGCTCATATTTGTTAGTAGGATTTTCTATTAATATACCTTCGCTTTTAATGAGATTCAGCGGTTCTGCAATACTTAATTCCAAGGAAGCGGCATTAACTAAAGTATTAGGCTTAACATCCACTGTGGTGCCCGATGGATTGAGTTTAAAACGGGCTTCATCCTTGACATGAAAATTCCATTCAGGTTTGATGTGATATGAACCCTTGGGAAGCAGGGAGGAATAATTTCCAGTTGAATCTACCGTTTCCCTAACCCATAATGAAGGTATTTTGGTGGAAGTTATCCTTACTTTTTTCGGAGGTACCCCAAGAGAATCCTGGTTCCATTTAAATTGCCCTTCAACTACACCCAATTGTTCTTTTTCTTTGGCCAGAATGACACTCCCAATTTTGAAAGGAACCTTTTCTTTACCTTCGGTTTTTTGCCATGCAATTCTGGTCAATTCGTTCTCTTCGCCTTTACCATCACTGTCATAAATCATAAAATCCAAACCAACAACCTGTCCTTCCTGAACTCCCTTCTCAAAATTGATTTCAATCTCATAATACGTTTGATTGTCAACTCTTTGCGAAGCTACGGTGATGTTGTCCCAATTTGGATTCTTTGCCGTAGGGTCCCAGTTGGTAGAAGCGTCATCAATCTCTTTGTATAGGGCATTAAAGCAGTACACGTTTACGCCTGAACCTTTTGCATCATGCGCTTTGTCCAGATACATGAGGCACTGGTCTTGTTCATCTGACAGAGTTCCTTTTTCCGAATTGATACGGTGAGCCTCGTCAGTCACGGTTAGTAGCACATAAATAGCCTTACTTTCTTCGGAGAAACCAACCTTGAAATACGCATCTAAATCCTCTGTACTTTCTATTTGATTTTCCAAAACTGCCGTAATGGGATGTTTGGTCATGTCCTCAGGCCAGTCTGCTGGATTTCCATCTATGTCCACTTCATTCATGGGAAATGCGAAAGCTACCATCAAGTTTTGATGTTCATCTAGATGAAGAGATGCGACTTCCTTGTTTTTACACCCGATGATAAGAAGTAAAAAGAGGGCGGTAAGGCCTTTTGACATGTTCATAAGTTTAGAATTTCTCGGCGATGATTTGCTTCTGGTTGGATTGAAAAAGAACCCCCTCTAATTTACCGATTAGTTCTCTCGGAATAATCAATTTATCAAGTTTTATTTTCCTCTTAGCAGTGTTTGCTGCCAGACCTTGTCCAAGGACTCAGCTTATCCTAGAAGATACACAGTGTTGGTTTTTTTGGGTCTTTTTGCACCATTCCTAAACGCAACGTACTTTACTAATTAAGCATAGGATGAACTTCAAAAAAATTTAGAATACCCTTTCAAGAAATACGTTATGAAAGCAACCGTTCAATCAAAAACGATTTCATCCAAAAAGATGAAACTGTTTCCACCGGGTTCGGCATGCCATTCTGGATTTTTCAAGGGACTTTCAACCAATACGCGCACTTTTTTGAGTTGTGTAGGTTCAAAATCAATAGCGTAAACTTGCTTTTCCACGGCGATGGAAGGCTCTGGTTTTGGAAGTTTAATCCGTTTTAATTGGTTGAAATTGGTGCCGTCTGTTGATCCCCATACGGTGTAGCCCACAGGGAAGAAAATCCAGCTATTCGGAATGGACAAACTACCCACAGAAATTCGGGATACTTCTGTCTTTTCTTTGAATTCAATAGTAGCGGTTACGTGTCTTCCTTCATATCCCAACCATTGCCCGTCCACAAAATTGGTAGTGCCGCGTTTCAAGTCCATCAGGGTTTTTCCGCCTTGAGCGGCATATTTTTGATGTGGGGGCTGTGCCAACGCTACGCTTTCCACTTCGACATGGCTTCGCAGAAAATCGGCTTTTGCACTTTCACTGGGTTCCCAAGCTTGATGTGTAGCGTAGCTGGTCACCTGTGTGGATTCAGTAATGTAAAACGGTTCAGAATAGACCTTTGGGATGGTGTCCTTTCTTGAATCATGCAAAACATAGAACAACTTGGCCCCTTCAAAATGCTGCTCCAAGCTTACTTTCAACGAATCCTGAAACACCTCGTTTTCGGCAAGAATCACGGGTGGCGTCAATGCGCTCGCTGCGAAAATGCTATCCGCAATTTGCTCTTGTACCGAAACCAACTCGCTTTTTGATTGCAATTGTGCGATACCTGTTTCGGTTACTTCAGTTTGCCACACATAGAGTTTTTTAAGGTGTTGTAGCCCCTCAAGGGTGGCCAAACCATTATCATCAATTGGATTGCCAATAAGATTTAGGGACTCTAAATAGGTAAGTTCACCCAAGTATTCGGTTACCGCATTAGAGACTCTAGTATGTTGGAGCTGCAGTTTGGTCAGGTTTTCAAATGCCTTGAGTTCAGTAACCAAAGTATCATTGAAATTGGTAAAAGCGAGGTTTAGCTCAACAATGTTTTCCTTGTATTCTTGTAACAGCTCAAAATCTTGCGAAGATAGGTCCTTTCGCTGTTTGAAATTAATGGATAGGAGAGGAGAGTCTTCGGAAACTTTTTGCGCAGAAATATTTTGTTGGTTAAGGCCTAAAAGATAGTCTTCTGGTATGGGGTCTACTTCTTCGGCAATCAAAGCCCTTGGAGATGTGTCTTTCTCTAAGGCAGCCAGAATGGGTTCCAATCGTTTGTCCGTGGGGAGGTTTTTTACGGTGCAGTCGAAACAATGCTGGTTTTTCATCCACCACTCCAAAAGCATTATCTCTTCCGAAGTCAATTGTACTTTTCCCTTTGGGGGCATATGTTCTTCATCTTCCAAAGGCATATGAATGCGATGCATCAACAAGGATTTCTGCTCGGTTTCCAATGAATCCAAAAGAGAACCGGAGGTGCCCCCAAGGAGTAAATCTTTCTGTGAAGTGAGTAATAAATCCCCTTTCGCTTTTCCTTGATTATGACAACTCACACATTTTTGGTCTAGAATGGGTTGCACGATATCATTGAAAACCAAGGCTTCGTCAATATCTTCTATAACTACTTCCTGGTAGGCTTTTTTAAATAAAAAGTCTTCGCCATGGGTCAGACTACCTCCGTAGTGACCGGTCAATGTAAGGAGTAATAATACCAAGAGAAATGATGGAAAGTAGCTTTTTACGGCCCATTGTTTTGTCGATTTTTTTAGGAAGAACAGGAGTACGGTCCCCACCGTAAAGGCAATGGCTATCCATTTGTGTTTCGCGAGAAGGTCCTCTTCATATCCACCATTTTCACTCAACAACCATCCAGAAATTGCTGCAAAAACCGAGGATACAACACTAATGCCCAGCGCAAAGAGAATAGCGCCATTGTCCTTGGGAGCTGGTTTTTTTCGATAGAAAAGTTCCATCAAAAAGGCCAACGCCAAAATGCCTATGGGCAAGTGTAGAATTAATGGATGTAGATTACCAAACTGCATAGGTCTTATTCAATCAAAATTTCATCAATAAACGTCCAAGGAGGGGTTCCTTTTCCAGCATGCCATTCTGGAATTCCTTCCATAGCGCTTAAAGTCAATAATAGTGTTGAATATGCACCAGGAGCAATGTCTACCTCCACAAATTTAGTTTGCTTCGACGTTTTTTCGGCGCAGTTTTCAAGCACTTTGCTTCCCACTGAAATCCCGTTGGAAACCACGGTAAGTTTTTGGGGAAGAAAAATCCATGAATCTTGGTCGTTCAATACGCTTACAACCACTTTGTTGATTTTGGTAGGTTGTTCCAAACTGAGCGAAACTAAGATTTCGGATTCTTGAAACCCTAGCCAAAAATTACCTCGTCTAAAATTAGTGCTTCCTTTCTGACCATCAATTAAGGTTTTTCTCCCGGATGCGCTATAGGTTTTGCTGGGATTTGGTTGAATTTGTATTTCAGCAGCCCCCAAATCACTTTTTACTTTCCGAGTGGTTATCGCGGCGGTTTCGCTGGCTTGGAAGTCCGAATGAAATGCTTTTGCTTTCAATTCGACCGTTTCCTTCAATACAATAGGAGATTGGTAAAGGGCTGCACTCGTTGAAACGTCACTGCCATCCAGCGTATAGCGTAAGGTTGCGCCTTCCTGTCTTAATTGTAAGGTCGCTGAGGCTGACTCCTTAAAGAGCAGCGAATCAATTTGAATGATGGGTGGAGCCAACACGATTTTTGAATTCACGAGTAAAGCTACCTCTTGCGTTTGGCAAGAAACCGAGATGCTGAGGCCCATAAAAATGGCGCACCAAAGGGCTATTTTTCCTCTATGATTTCGATATGCCATCAGACACGGTACAATTTAATGGGATAAGTACCCCATGAATTCCACTGGGCTACGTATAGGTTTTCATCTTCATCCACGCATACATCATGAGGATGACGAAAAACCCGTAAGGTTTGATGCATTGGACTTAAAACTTCATTGTTATAAATGGGAGTGCTTCCGCCGGGAGCGGAAACCAATTTATTGTTCTCATCAAGGATTGAGATAAAACCAGTTCCCTCTGACCCATCACCGGACCAAATGGTCGCCAAGTAAATATGTTTATTGTGAATTACCGGTCGACAAATGTAAGCGCCGGGCAAATCTATCGAATCGATGTAATCACCTTCCGGTGTAAAGCGCTTTAATTTGTTTTGTTGCCTAGCGGTTACCAAAACCACTATGTTTTTAGGGTCTCGGTCATCTATGCAAATCCCGTGGGCATTATGAAACAAATGTGGTTCGTTGCCTCTTCCTCCAAAAACGTTTTTCAGATTCCCTTTGCTATCATAATGGATTATGTATTGGGAACCATAACCATCCGACACATAAAGGTCTCCGTTAGCGGCGATAGCGGTTTCAGTGGGGATGTATGCCTCTTTGTTTTCGTATTTGCCGGTTTCTTTTGGATAGGGAAATATTTGAACCACTTTTCCCTCTAAGTTGGTTTTGATGACTTCATGCCTGTCGTTATCCGCGATGTATAGGAATTCCGTTCCGTTTTCGTCGTGAAGGGTCAATCCATGAGCGCCTGGATACTCTTTTCCCCAAGCATCCAGAAGTTTCCCGGATTTGTCATAAATGAGAACATTGTTTTGGGTGTGATTGGTCAAAAGAATGATTCTACCCTTTGAATCCTGAACCATTTCGTGACAATCCTTTACTGGAAATTGTTTTCGATTCAATTCGCCCCAAGCTAGGTCAATTTTATATTGGTGGCTTCCATGACCGATTACAGCATCTTTGAAATGATTTTGCGGAAAGGCAGCTGTATTCCCCAAACTGAAAAGCCCAGCAGTGGCCAACCCTGTTTTCTTAATAAAGTTGCGGCGTTCTATCATGCCAAGATATCCTTTACCAAATGTCCTTCAACATCGGTAAGCCTAAACCTTCGTCCTTGATATTTATAGGTAAGCCGCTCGTGGTCTATTCCCAGCAAATGTAAAAGCGTGGCTTGAAAATCATGGACGTGGACGGGTTTGTCGACAATGTTGTAACCAAAATCATCGGTCTCGCCATAAACGATGCCCGGTTTTACACCCCCTCCGGCCAGCCACATCGTGAAGCATCTTGGATGGTGGTCTCTGCCGTAGTTGGTATCGGCCAAGAGGCCTTGAGAATAGTTGGTTCTACCAAACTCGCCACCCCAAATAACCAAGGTGTCTTCTAACATGCCTCGTTGTTTTAAATCGGCCACAAGTGCTGCGGAAGCTTGGTCGACATCTTTAGCTTGTTTCTCTATAGCCGCTGGGAGATTGTCATGCTGGTCCCAGCCCATATGATACAATTGGATGAAGCGAACGTCTTGCTCTGCCAATCTTCTCGCCAATAAACAATTCGCCGCGTAAGTACCTGGAATTTTAGCATCGGAACCGTACATTTTATAAATGTAATCGGGTTCATCCTCGGTGTTCATCACTTCCGGAACTGAGGTTTGCATGCGATAGGCCATTTCATATTGGGCAATACGACTTTGTATTTCTTCGTCACCGAATTCCTTGTACTGCTTTTCATTGAGCTCGGCCAAATTATCGAGTATGGTACGTTTGGTTTCTTTGGAAACGCCTTTCGGGTCGTTCAGATAAAGTACAGGGTCCTTGGCAGCCCTAAACTGCACGCCTTGATGCAAGGAGTGTAAAAATCCGTTGCCCCAAAGTCGGGTATAGAGGGGTTGGCCATTAGGTCTACCAGAACCGCGGGATAAAAGCACGGTAAATGCCGGGAGGTTCTCATTCTCGCTACCCAAACCATAGCTTAACCAAGACCCAATACTCGGCCGACCGGGTTGTTGCGAACCAGTTTGAAAGAAGGTAACAGCAGGGTCGTGATTGATGGCTTCAGTATACATGGATTTGATGATGCAAAGGTCATCAACTATCTTACCCGTGTACGGCAGCAAATCACTAATCCATGTTCCATTTTTGCCATACTGTTTCCAACCAAAATTGGAACCAACCAAAGGAAACTTATCTTGACCGGAGGTCATTCCCGTTAAACGCTGTCCGTTACGGATCGATTCCGGTAAATCTTCACCTCTCCGTTCATTCAGCAAGGGTTTATAATCAAAAAGCTCAAGTTGTGATGGCCCTCCACTTTGAAACAGATAGATGACGCGTTTTACTTTGGCGGAATGATGGGGTGCATGCAAAATACCTTTGATGCCCATGGCATTGTTTTCCTTCACCACGAGCTCACCTTCTTTTCGATAAAAGTTACAGCCTAAAAGAGACCCTAATGCCAATCCACCAACCCCAAGAGCCGATTTTCCCAAAAAAGCTCTCCGGTTCAGATTAACGGCATTGTCCAACAGTATTTTTTTCTCCCCCATAATCTCTATCCTTTTGTGATGGTTTCGTCCAAATTCAATATCGTGTGCGCAGTCAAGGCCAAAGCAGCCATGGAAGCCGATTCAATTTTTGAAGTTGCTTCATATTCTCCAATGGTCAAGTATTCGTCTGGAACCAAAGCACCGGTTTCCGTTTTGCTATAGGCATCCTCATAAAAGGATTGTAGGACCTGCATTTCTTCGCTATTGGGCGGTCTTGAGGTAGCACTTTGGAATATATATCGAATCTGTGCATCGCTACTTTCACCTACCTTCTGTACTGATTTATCCGCCAAGGCCCTTGCTGCTTCAATCAATTGTGGGTCATTCAAAAGCACAAGTGCTTGCAATGGCGTATTGGTTTCTTGCCGTTTTACTGTGCACAAGTCACGAGAGGCTGCGTCAAATGTCATCATGCTTGGAGGCGGAACCGTTCTTTTCCAAAAAGTGTAGAGACTTTTACGATATAAATCTTCTCCAGTGCTTTGTACATAGGTCGCTGTGGTTCCACCACCACCTCCGGTAGTTTCTTCCCAAATGCCTTCCGGTTGATAGGGTTTTACACTAGGCCCACCTACTTCTTCGTTTAAGAGTCCACTTACCTGAAGGGCCTGGTCACGAATCATTTCTGCACTCAGGCGAATACGTGTAGCCCTTGCCAAGAAAGTGTTTTCTGGGTCTGCCTCTTGCATTTCAGGTGAAATGGCACTGCTTTGTTGGAAGGTTGCCGAGAGCACCATGAATTTTGTAATGGCCTTTATATCCCAGCCTTCATTCATGAATTTTAGCGCCATATAATCTAAAAGCTCCGGATGTGACGGTAAGGCGCCCTGGTTGCCAAAATCGTCTGAGCTTTCTACCAATCCTTTTCCAAATATTTTTTGCCAAAGTCGATTCACGGCTACTCTTGCCGTTAGCGGGTGGTCTTTTTGGAACAGCCACTGCGCCAAGCCCAACCGATTTTCGGGGAGCTCGTTTGGAAATGGTAAAATCGCTTCTGGTGTTGCAGGGGAAACCAAATCCGTTGGTTGGTCGTAAACCCCCCGATTCAAAATGAAGGTTTCTCTGGGTTTGGGCATTTCTTCCATCACCATAACGGCCAATTCTTTACTTTCAACTCGATTCATGTTGATGAAATCCAAAACCTGTTGCGATTCTTCCTTGGTTATGGTCATGTAGGGTTTTGGGATTTCGCTGGCATTTGCCATTAATCCATTTTCGTCGATACTGTTGAAAAAGCTGAAAAGCTGAAAATGTTCTTTTTGACTCAAGGGGTCATACTTGTGGTCGTGACAACGAGCGCATTCCATAGTCATTCCCAGAAAGGCGGTACCAAAGGTGTTGGTTCGGTCTTCCACATATTCAATGCGATATTCTTCGGGAATCACGCCACCTTCAGCGGTGATTTTATGGTTTCTGTTAAAGCCTGTGGCCAATATGGACTCCTTGGTAGGATTTGGAATCAAATCTCCTGCCAATTGATAGGTAATGAACTGGTCATAAGGCATGTTTTTATCAAAAGCATGGATGACCCAATCTCGCCAAGGCCACATAGTACGTTCGAAATCGTCTTGGTAGCCATGGGTGTCGGCGTATCGTGCTACATCCATCCAGTCTGCTGCCATGTATTCTGCATAGGCCACGGTGTTGAGTAGGGAATCCACAACCTTTTCAAAAGCATTTTCAGAAGTGTCCTTGGTGAATTGCTCTACCTGTTCAACTGAAGGAGGGAGCCCAGTTAGACTAAAAAAAGTTCTCCGTAGCAGTTGAGGTTTGGTCGCTTTTTGGGAAGGTTCAAACCCTTTTTCTTCCATTTTCTTTAGGACGAACTTATCGATGTCATTCTGAACCCAATCTTCTTCGGGAAGCTTAGGAACGGTTTGGGGCTGCGGGGGCATGAAAGCCCAGTGTGTTTTATATTTTGCGCCTTGGGCTACCCATTTCTTCAAAAGTGCCTTTTCATAATCCGAAAGCACTAAATTGGACTCTGGGGGTGGCATCAAGATGCCATTATCTTCTGTAAAAATGCGTTTGATGATTTCACTATTCTTAACGTCAAACGGAACAATACCATACCGGTCTTTGTTTTCGCCTAGCGGTGCGTAGGCATCTTCAGCAGAATTTAGTGATAGTCCTGCTTCAATCGCATTTTTATCCGGTCCGTGACAGGCAAAACACCTATCCGAAAGAATGGGTTTGATGTGAAATGAATAATCCACGCTGTCCGGAAGCTGTTGCATGGCCAGTTCATCATCAATTTCAGTGTATTCCGAAGTTTTGTCCTTGCAACCTACTATAGCAACTGCCAGTAGGAGTGGCATCCAAGTAATTCCGATAAATTTCGTTACTGTTTTTAAGGGAAAAGGCATAGCAAAACTTCCATTTTTCCCTAAATTAAAAAAAGCGGAAACGTGCTCCGTAGAAAAATCGACTAACAACTAGCCTCGAAAGACCAATGCTGGTGTTTTTAGCCCATTTGAGTCCTTAACGTATGAAAATCAGGTTATCGCGTCATTAATGATGCGACTTTTTACATGATTGATGTAGCTTCTGCCGATGGTATAGCGTATACCATCAATTTCCAAACAGTTTCCTTCAACAGCTTGAACTTTGTCAATCGCGATGGTGTAGGAACGATGGATTCGGATGAATTTTTCTGAAGGTAGTTCTTCTGTAAAACTCCCTAAGGTCTTGTGAATGATGTATTTTCCTGAAGTGGTTTTGATTCGAATATAGTCCTTAAGGCTCTCAATAACCACAATCTCATCTATGTAGATTTTTTGAAGTTTTTTCTTGTCGACTTTAACAAAAATACTCGGTTTATCCGTTGACCCTTGGCTTTGATGGGGAGCTGGTTGCTTTAGTGCGATAATTCGATTGACCGCTTTTAAAAAGCGCGGAAAAGGAATGGGTTTTACGAGGTAATCCATCACCTCAAGCTCAAAGCTTTTTAATGCATATTCTTCATGCGCCGTAGTGATGATAATCATTGGTGCAACCGACATGGATTCCAAAAAACCCAGCCCGTCCAAAATAGGCATGTTGATATCCAGAAAAATGATATCCACTTCATGGTCTTGCAAAAACTCGGCTGCCGCGATAGCATTGGAAAAGGTTTGCACCAATTCCAGCTGACTTATTTGTGACACATAATTCTTAATCACATTTACGGCCAATGGCTCGTCGTCTACAATAATTACTCTGAGGGGAATCATACTTTCAATTCTAAATCAACATGAAACATTTGTTCTTTCTCATATATAGAAAGTTTGTAGTCCTCAGGGCGATACCCGAGTTCCAATCTTTTTTTAACATTTGAAAGCCCAATCCCGCCGCTCCGGGTCGCCACCTTGTTGTTTTCCATATTGGCGGGGATAGTATTGCATACTTTAAAATACAAAAAATCTTTCTCAACATTGATGTCTAAATTGATGTGCATGTCCCCAATATTCTTACTTGCACCGTGTTTGAAGCAGTTTTCAATGAGCGGGACGAGCAACATGGGAGCGATGCTCTTATTCTCCAAATCGCCTGTGACTCCAATGTTGATTTCAAGGGAATCGTTGAATCGAATCCGTTCCAAATCTATATAATTTTGGATACAATCAATTTCACTCTTCAGGTCTTGCTTGCGTTTTCGTGTGGCGTACAACAAATACCGCATAAGTTCGGATAGCTTTAAAATAACCTCAGGTGCCTTGTTTGATTTTTCTAAGGTTAGCGAATAAATATTGTTCAGGGTATTGAAGAAAAAATGCGGGGATACTTGCGACCGTAAAAACTTGAGTTCCGTGGTCAATTGCCTCTTTTCAAGGTCATGAAGCTTGCTGTTTTCCCGAAGCCAGTCATTGGTTACTTTGATACAGGTCACGAAAGCCGCTACGTACAATTCTCCCAGCATCATTTGTACTGCGTAGTTTAGGGTAATGCTATCCGTATATTCAGGACCTTCGGGCATCACATTGGTGCTGACTAAATAATAGGTAAGATTATACTTGGCGAATAATGTGACAAAAAGGGCAAGCATGACCAAAAGCGCATAGGTCACGTATTTTCGTGTATATACGAACTTGGGCATTAGCACATAAATGTTCAAATAGGCTAGAGCCATGTGAATCGGAAATCCTATCAAATTGGTTTTGAACGAGTACAAAAGGTCATCATGTACACTTCCCCAGCGTAAGGTGTTGAAAACAAAATAAATACTCCAAAAAATCACATGGTGTTTGTAGGTAATTCTGTACTTATCGGTGTTTTTCGTTCTTAAAAGCTCGTTTAATCTATCGTTGATGTACATGGGTTTTAGGTGGATTTTCTTTGGTCCATTTTTGTGTTGTTTAGCTTTTGGGCGTGGTTGTTGGTCTAATTTTATTCTGATCCCGACTAAAATTATAAATATTTATAACAAGGCGATTTCACCTCAAAATGGCCTTTTTACAAATAGTTTTTGAATCCTTTCAAGTCAAAAATGATATTAGGAAGTTAAACGAAACAACCATTACAAGCCAAACCACAGAATGACAAAAACCCTTTTTTCCGTATGCCTCACACTTCTTTTAGTGAGTACATCTTGTGAAGAAAAAGAAGAAACCAAGGTTCCCAAACGCCTTACTGAGTATGTTGACCCTTTTATTGGAACTGGAGGGCATGGGCACACATTTCCTGGAGCTACCGTTCCCTTTGGAATGGTGCAACCAAGTCCCGATAACGGTACCGCAGGATGGGATTGGTGTTCGGGCTATCATATATCAGATTCCATTATTTCAGGTTTTGGCCAGTTGCATTTGAGCGGAACGGGTATTGGCGATTTGGCGGATGTTTTGTTGATGCCGGTGAACACTAAAATGGATGTGCTTCGTTTCGGTAAGTCTAGGGATAGTTTGCCCTACACGTCGTCCTTTTCGCATGCGAATGAACAGGCGAATGCGGGATACTATAAAGTGGATTTGGATGACCATGACGTTACCGTTGAACTTTCCTCAAATTCGCATGTTGCTTTTCACAAATACACCTATAAAACCAAAGAGAACCCTTCGTTTATCCTGGACTTGGGCTATGCGGTGAATTGGGACGCTCCACTGGAAAGTGGTTTGACTTTAGAGAATCCAAATACGCTCGTAGGTTATCGTCATAGCACCGGATGGGCCAAAAATCAGAAGGTTTTTTTTGTAATTACTACTTCCATACCCATTGCAAACTCAGTTTTGGTTGAAGATGGAGCATTGGCAGATACCCTAGAATCAATTGCAGGTATCAAAACGGGAGGGCAGTTTTTCTTTCCTTCCAATACCGATAGTGTTGAAGTCAAAGTTGCCGTGTCTTCGGTAAGCGTAGCCAATGCCAAAGCAAATCTCGCCGCTTATGGAAAAGACAAGAACTTCGATGAAGCCAAGAAAAGCGCCGAGCAAGATTGGAACACAGTGCTGTCCAAAATACAAGTAGAGACTCCTGTGGATTCCTTAAAAACTATTTTTTACACCGCACTGTACCACACGCAACTCGCCCCAGTGTTGTTCAGTGATGTAAACGGACAATTCCGCCTTCAAAATGATAGTATCGTCACCCGTACAGACGGGGATACCTATACCACCTTATCCCTTTGGGATACGTTCCGAGCAGAAAATCCCTTACTCAATATTTTGCAACCAGAGCGCGTCAACGATATGATAAAGTCCATGTTGGCATATTATGAAGAACAAGGAAGGTTACCCGTATGGACGCTGTATGCGAATGAAACCAACACTATGACCGGGAACCACGGGGTATCGGTTATTGCGGAAGCTTATGTAAAAGGTATTCGGGGCTATGATGTGGAGAAGGCTTATGAAGCAGTAAAAGCCACCATGATGGGGGATTTAAGAGGTTTAGAACCTTACAAGGAATATGGATTTATTCCCTATACGAAGCTGGACGAATCCGTTACGATTACCCTGGAATTTGCCTACAACGACTGGTGTATTGCCCAAATGGCTAAGGGCTTGGGCAAGGATGAAGATTATGCTTACTTCATGAAGCGTTCTGAAGCCTACAAGGCACTTTTTGATGCCGAAACAGGATTCATGCGTGGAAAATCCGAAGATGGAAAAAGTTGGAACGAACCTTTTGACCCCAAATATTCCAGCCATCGCGAGCATACAGATTACACCGAAGGAAACGCTTGGCAGCATAGCTGGTTCGTTTTGCATGATGTTCCTGGTTTTGTGACCATGCATGGTGGAGAAGATGCTTTTACCCAAAAATTAGAACAGTTGTTTACGGAAACTTCAGAGATTTCAGGGGATAATGTCTCCGTGGATATCTCCGGGCTTATCGGACAATACGCCCACGGTAATGAACCGAGTCATCACATTGCCTACATGTACAATACCGCTAAAAAGCCTTGGAAAACGCAGTTTTGGGTCCGTGAAATTTTAGATACGCAATACAGTACGCAACCGGATGGCCTCAGCGGCAATGAAGACTGTGGGCAGATGTCTGCTTGGTATGTGTTCAGTGCGATAGGTTTTTATCCAATGAATCCAGCTTCTGGACAATATGAATTGGGCAGTCCCATTTTTGAAAAAGCGCAAATTGCCCTTTCCGATACCAAAAACTTCACAATAGAGGCACCGAATACTTCATCAGTCAACAAATACATTCAATCCGTACAATTAAATGGAAAACCATTGCAGCGCACCTTTATCACTCATGAGGAGTTGATGGCAGGAGGAACGCTGGAATTTGAAATGGGTCCAGAACCCAATAAAAATTGGGGCCAGTAGTTAGGGCCAGCAAATATTTATGGATGTAATAGACATTTCGATAATAGCGGTCTATATCTCATTGATCCTTTTTATTGGTATTTGGGTGTCAAAAAAGGCATCGAAAGACCTTGATTCCTATTTTCTGGGTGGGAAAAACATCAAGTGGTATTTTTTGGGCTTGAGCAATGGTTCCGGGCAGTACGATGTATCAGGTACCGCTTGGATGGTCGGCATGTTGTTTTTATACGGTACGAAGAGTTTTTTACACATGTGGACCTGGCCTGTATTCAATCAGGTTTTTGTTATGATGTTTTTAGCGGTTTGGATTCGGCGCTCCAATATCATGACAGGCTCGGAGTGGATATTGACCCGTTTTGGGGATGATAGGGCAGGTCGTGCTTCGCATAGTATCATTGCCATATTTGCTGTAGCCTCGGCCCTCGCCTTTATTTCTTATTTTTTTGAGGGAGCGGGTAAGTTTTTGGCCATCATTCTACCCTGGGACCTTCCATTCGAAATTGGAGGGTCAATGGTTTTCACTTCGGAACAATCCTATGCCCTTATCATCATCTTTTTGACTACGATCTACACGGTCAAAGGAGGGATGTTTTCAGTTGTGGCGACTGAAGTCCTGCAATACATCATCATGGTTATTGGTGGAATTTTGATTGCAGCCTATACGTTTTTTGCCATTTCCGATGTGGAGATACATTCGGTTATCTCCGCCGAATGGCGTAATATCTTTTTCAGTAGTGAACTGGCACCCCATTGGAGTGATAAGTATCAAGCGTTTAATGATTTGATAGATACCCAAGGCTATAAAATGTTTGGAGCTTTCGTCGGGATGTCTCTTTTCAAAGGTTTTTTTGCCAGTATTGCGGGCCCTGTGCCCAGTTATGATTTTCAGCGCATTCTTTCCACGCGCGATACCAAGGAGGCAGCATATATGAGTGGTTTCACCAATATAGTTTTGTATATCCCCAGGTATTTGTTGATTGCGGGAATCGTGGTTATCGCCTTAGTGGTTTTGGCTCCTGAAATGGCGGATAGTGCTGGCGTAACCAACGACCATTTGGAAGTCATTCTGCCCAAAATCATTAATAACCATATTCCGGTTGGGATAAAAGGACTATTACTGGCGGGCTTGCTCGCGGCCTTTATGTCAACTTTTTCGGCATTTGTAAATTCTGCGCCTGCTTACATTGTAAATGATGTTTACAAGAAGTATTTCAAACCTCATGAGGAAAGCAAACACTATATCAAGGTAAGTTATATTGCTTCTTTCCTCGTCGTATTTTTAGGCGTTTTGATGGGCTTCTTTGCAGAGTCCATAAATTCCTTGACCTTATGGATAAGCACCTCTCTTTTTGGAGGATACATCGCTGCAAATCTTTTGAAATGGATATGGTGGCGATTCAATGGATGGGGATATTTCTGGGGTATGCTCGCTGGCCTTGTGGTGGCCACGCTACAGTTCATTTTGGACCAAAATAAAAGCCATTGCGTTGAAGGTACGTGGTTATATGACATGGCTCACATGCCCGCCTTCTACTTTTTTCCCATCATATTCGGATTCTCTTTGCTAGGTTCATTTTTGGGAACTTATCTAACACAACCGACCCATCGAGAGGTGCTGAGGTCTTTCTATAAAAATGTAAGGCCTTGGGGATGGTGGAAACCAATTTATGAGGAAATCAAGACCGAAGATGCTTCCTTTCAGAAGAACAACGACTTCTGGAGGGATATGATGAATTGCGCCATTGGGATTGTATGGCAGTCGAGTATGATTGTGTTGCCCATTTATTTTGTCATTCGGGATTACCCCAAAACCATTATGGCCCTTGTGGTATTTGTAATAACTTCAATCATTTTAAAATTTACGTGGCTGGACCGAGTCCGAAAACTGAAGGATTAAACGCGACACATGCAGCATCAAATTGAAAATAGCAATAAGCAAATACCGTGGCAGGATAGACCTGAAGGAAGCACTGATGTGATTTGGCGTTACACCGAAAACCCGATTATTCAAAGGAATGCCATCCCAACATCGAATAGTGTTTTCAATAGTGCGGTTGTACCTTTTGGAGAAGGGTATGCGGGAGTATTCCGATGTGACAACAAGGCGGTGCAGATGAATATTTTTGCGGGCTTTAGCCCCAATGGATTGGATTGGACCATAAATCCCGAACCCATTCCTTTTAAGGCGGGCAATACCGCCATGCTGGAGTCCTCCTATAAATATGACCCCAGGGTAACTTTTATTGAGGACCGCTACTGGATTACGTGGTGCAACGGTTATCATGGACCCACTATTGGAATTGGATACACGTTTGATTTCAAAGAGTTTTTTCAGTGTGAGAATGCCTTCCTTCCCTTCAATAGGAATGGAGTATTATTTCCGCAAAAGATTGATGGGAAATACGCAATGCTTAGCAGGCCCAGCGATAACGGCCATACCCCTTTCGGGGATATCTACTTGAGTTACAGTCCTGATATGAAATATTGGGGAGATCATCGCTGCGTGATGAAAACCACTCCCTTTGAACAAAGTGCTTGGCAATGCACCAAAATAGGCGCGGGAACGGTCCCTTTTTTGGTCGATGAAGGCTGGTTGATGTTTTATCATGGCGTTATCAATACCTGTAACGGATTTCGATATTCGATGGGAGCGGCCATTTTAGATAAAGACCGTCCCGATGCCGTCAAATACAGAACCCAACCCTATCTACTTTCGCCACAAACGGACTACGAATGTGTTGGAGATGTGCCGAATGTAGTGTTTCCGTGTGCTTCACTTCAATCTATTGACGAGGATAAAATAGCAATCTATTATGGCGCAGCGGATACCGTAGTAAGCGTAGTTTTTGGATACATCTCTGAGATTGTGGATTACATCAAAGCCAATTCTTTATAAGGGTAAAATGGTAGACAGCAACAAACCAAAAAAATGGATTAGCCTTGTGCTTTTTTTGCTGTATTTGGGCAGTATGTTCCTAGTGGCCCAAGAACCTAAAGCGTATATCGCCTATAAAACCTCAGCTGCTATAGTTGTCGATGGCAAGGCAAATGAGCCCTCATGGATGAGTGCACCTTGGTCGGATTTCTTCATTGATATCGAAGGCAAAAAGAAACCAACCTACGACACTCGGATGAAAATGGTTTGGGATGATACCCATCTCTATTTTTTTGCCGAGTTAGAGGAGCCGCATGTTTGGGGAAACCTAAAGGAAAAGGACACGATTATTTTCTACAACAATGACTTCGAGATTTTCATAGACCCTGATGGGGATACCCATGATTATTATGAATATGAAATGAACGTGATGAACACCATTTGGGACCTTTATTTATCAAAACCCTATCGCAACGAAGGTAAAGTTCTTGGTGATTGGGATTTTGTGGGATTGAAATCAGCTGTGCAGGTCAATGGAACTTTGAATAACCCTTCTGACATTGACAATGGTTGGAGTATAGAGATAGCCATTCCATGGTCGTTTTATACCGACCCTGGGCGTCAAACAGTTCTTCCAGTTAATGATTTTTGGCGAATCAACTTCTCCCGGGTCAATTGGGATTTTGATTTGGTTGATGGAAAATACTATCGAAAAAAAGATATCAAAACAGGAAAGTTCGCGCATGAATACAATTGGGTATGGTCTCCCCAAGGCGTAATCAACATGCACGAACCTGAAAAATGGGGCTACGTGTTTTTTTCGGATGAGCCCGTAGGTTCAAAAACTGCGATGTTCGAAATTCCAAAAGATGATGCTATTAAAAGGTATTTGTATGACCTCTACAGGAAGTTGCTTTCGGCTTGGAAAGAAAATGAGACTATCCAATTGAAGGCAGGTGAAACCCGAGTCATTCATGGTCAAACCATTGAACCTCAACTTGAAAAATATTCGAAAGGATTTATGCTTTCGGCCAAAAGTCCTTTCACCCAAAAAAACCTAACCATACAAACTGACGGAAAATTTAGAAGCTATGACGATGAATAGACTTTTTATCATATTGTTTTTGGTGCTTTTGGTTACATCCTGTAAAGAAAAGCAGGTAGCCCTTCCTGAAAAAGAGGCCCCAGAAGCGGTAGAGGAAACGTTCAAGTTTTGGACATGGATAACTGCTGATGCATCCCGAACCGATGCTTCATATAAAGAAGAATTTGAAAAGTATTATGCGCATGGTATCACCGCCGTTCTCATTAATACGGAAGCCGACCCAATATTGCTTTCAAGGTTGACCCCAATCGCAACCGAGGTAGGACTCGAAGTGCATGCTTGGATGTTTACGGTAAATAGACCCGGAGATGAAGTGGCGCTGCAGCACCCAGATTGGTATCAAGTGAGTCGAAGCGGAAAGTCTTGCTTTGATGACCGACCTTATGTGGAATACTATCAATGGCTCTCACCCAGTCATCCTGAAGCCCGCCAGCACATTCTTAATTTGGCGGCCGGCTTGGCCGAAGTAGAAGGGATAAGTTCCGTGCATCTGGATTATATCCGATATCCGGACGTTTTTCTACCCGTTGGTTTATTGCCAAAATACAACCTAAAACAAGATACAGAACTTCCTGACTTTGACTTTGATTATTCGGATGCTGCCGTTGAAAAATTCAAACAAATGCATGGGAAGGATCCCAGAGAAATGGAAAACCCTGCCATTGATATGGAATGGAAAAATTTCAGGCTGAACGAAATCCGCAGTTTGGTGAACGCTGCATACAAAGTAGTGCACGATAAAGACAAATACCTTACTGCTGCTGTCTTTCCTTACCCGGAAATGGCAGACCATATGGTACGTCAAAGGTGGGACAAATGGGACATTGATGTGGTATTGCCTATGATTTACAATAATTTCTATGAGGAAGGAGTCGATTGGGTAGGCTATGCCACTAAACAAGGGGTCACTGACTTAAAGGCCAAAAATGTTGAATTGCATACCGGCCTCTATGTACCGGAGATGTCAGCTAAGGACTTAAAAGCTGCCATTCAATTGGCCCATGATAACGGTGCAAAAGGCGTTTCTTTTTTTGACGGACCCGCCATTACCGAAGCACAATTACAAGTGATAAAAGCCAAAAGCGAAGCATTTACACCATGAAGCATTTGGGGTGGTACCTAGGAATCTGGATTTTGATGCTAGCTTGTGTCGACCAAAAAAAGGAAACGACTGTTGATACCTCCTTGGTGCAGTACGTCAATCCTTTTATTGGTACAGATGGTCCTGGGAACACTTATCCCGGTGCGACCGTTCCTTTTGGGATGGTTCAATTGAGTCCGGATATCGGTATTCCTGGATGGGATAGAATTGCTGGATACTTTTATCAAGATTCCATCATCACTGGGTTTTCACATATGCATCTGACGGGCACCGGTGCCGGGGATTTGTATGACATTTTGGTCATGCCGACCAACAGCAGGTTTGATGGTAAAATCGAGGAAAACAACCATAAACCCTTTTCCCATTTTAATCATAAACAAGAAGGGGCTTCCCCGGGATATTACTGGGTAGACTTATTGGATTTTGGTATAAAAGCTGAAATGACCGCCACGGCGCGAGTGGGGGTGCATCGGTATACATTTCCGAAAGACAACAACTCAAAAATCCATATTGATTTGGGGTATTCGCTCAATTGGGATGCGCCAACCGACACTGATTTAGAAGTAGTAAACGATTCTACCATACAAGGATATCGCTTTTCAACGGGTTGGGCTAGAAACCAAAAAGTGTTCTTTGAAATGCGGTTCTCAAAACCTTTTGCTTCCCATACCATTGATAACACCGAGAGGAATTCAAAAGTTGTTCTGGATTACGCCTTCAATGATGATGAACAAATTACAGTAAAAACAGGATTGTCTTCGGTAAGTTCAGAAGCCGCAGGAAAAGCAATCAATATGGAAGCCGGTGAAGATTTTGATACCCTTCGTCAACAGGCAGAAACCCTCTGGGAAAACGAACTGCAAAAAATCACAATCACTTCCGAAAATAAGGACCAAAAATCGGTTTTTTACACGATGCTATACCAATCCATGCTAGCGCCTACCTTATATAGCGATAGTAATGGCGAATACAAAGCAGCCAATGATACAGAGGGTAAGTTTCGTGAAGGACAAGATTCCATTGCCAAAGCAGATGGATTTCAACGGTATGATACCTTCTCGTTATGGGATACGTTCCGAGCTGCTCATCCTTTGTATACCTTGATTCAACAGGAACGTGTTCCGGATATGATAAAATCGCTCTTGGCACATTATCAAGAAACTGGCGTTTTGCCTGTTTGGTCCATGCAAGGTAGTGAGACCCATATGATGATTGGGTATCATGCCGTACCTGTGATTGTCGATGCGTACTTCAAAGGAATTGAATTTGATACGAGGCTAGCATATGAAGCTTGTAAAGCAGCAGCCATGATGGACGACCGTCAAATTGCGGTTTACAAGGAAAAAGGTTTTATTCCAGTGGATGAACATCACGAAAACTGGTCTGTTTCCAAAACCATGGAATACGCGTATGATGATTGGTGCATTGCGATGTTTGCCAAAGATTTAGGGTTTCAGGAAGATTACGAGTATTTCTTGAAACGTTCAGCCCATTGGGAAAACCTGTATAACGACCAAAATTCTTGGTTCCAACCCAAAGATGTCAAAGGGAACTTTATTGAACCTTTCGTTCCAAAGGAGTACACACCTTATTTCTGTGAAAGCAACGCATGGCAATACTATTGGTTTGTTCCGCATGATATTCAAGGGTTAATCACGAAAACTGGAGGAGAGGAACGATTCACCCAAAAACTGGATTCCATGTTCAGTTATACCCCAGAACCGGGAGATAAATTGCCCATATTCAGCACGGGAATGATTGGGCAGTATACCCATGGCAACGAACCGAGCCACCATGTCGCGTATCTCTATAATTATGTCGGCCGTCCTTCAAAAACCCAAGAATTGGTGGCCAATATTTTGGAAAATCAGTACAAAAATCAACCTGATGGACACTGTGGCAACGAAGATTGCGGACAAATGTCATCATGGTATATTTTCGGGGCCTTGGGATTCTATCCGGTGAATCCCGCGCAAGGGGTTTATCATTTGGGCAGACCATTGTTTGAGGAAGCACAAATAGCGGTTGGAGAAAACAAAACCTTTACCATTAAGACCGAAAGTTGGAAAGACAATCCGTACGTGGCCAATGTCACCTTGAATGGCCAGAAATTGAATAGAAGTTATATCACCCACAAGGAGATTAGGGAAGGAGGAACCTTGGTGTTTACTATGACCGATGATGCCGCTTTAGCGGATGCCAGAGTATTGGAACTCCCGGAAACCAATACTATTTACCATCAAAAAAGATACTATGAATAGATTTCAAATCCGAATTTCGATGCTGCTGTCTTTCGCTTTTTTAGCCTCTTGCACAGAAAAAAGCGTTGAAACGGATACTAGCATTGCTGAACCAACTAATTTTCTACAATGCGTAAACCCTTTAATGGGGACCGATTCTGAATTTAGTCTATCCAATGGAAATACCTATCCAGCAATCGCTACCCCATGGGGCATGAATTTTTGGACTCCAATGACCTCGAAAATGGGAGATGGGTGGACCTATAAATATGACGAATACACCATTCGTGGCATCAAGCAAACCCATCAGCCCAGCCCTTGGATAAATGATTATGCCGCCTTTTCATTAATGGCAGTAACGGGCGATTTGAAATATAAAGAAGATGAACGCGCTTCACATTTTTCACACAAAGCGGAAACCGTCAAACCTGATTATTACAGCGTTTATCTGGCGGATTATGATGTGGTAGCTGAAGTAACCCCCACAGAACGGGCAGCCCACTTTCGATTTACATTTCCAGAAACAGATGAAGCCTATATCCTTTTGGATGCTTTCTTCAAAGGTTCCATGGTCAAAATTATACCTGAAGAGCGAAAGATTATTGGCTATTGTCGCAATAATAGCGGTGGGGTTCCCGAGAATTTCCATAACTATTTTGTCGCTGAATTTGATAAGGATTTTGTACTGACGCATACATGGGGTGATGATTGGATTCTTCAAGAGAATAGTACAGAAAATGAAGGTGAACATGTAGGGGGCATCATAGGTTTTAAGACCAAGCGAGGAGAAGCAGTTCATGTCAAAGTAGCGTCGTCCTTTATTAGTCCAGAACAAGCCCAACTGAATTTGGATAAGGAGATTGGCAACAAAAGCTTTTCGGAAACCCGAAACGCAGCGAACGCTGCTTGGGAAAAGGAACTCGGCCGAATTGTAGTAGAAACTCCAAATATTGACCATTTACGAACCTTTTATTCCTGTTTGTATCGCGTGTTATTGTTTCCAAGAAAGTTCTATGAGATTGATGCTTCCGGTAACATTGTGCATTACAGTCCATACAATGGTCAAGTGCTTCCAGGCTATATGTTTACCGACAATGGGTTTTGGGATACGTTTCGAGCGGTGTTTCCTTTTTTCAATATGATGTATCCGGAATTGAACAGCAACATTATGGAAGGATTGGCCAACACCTATAAAGAATCTGGGTGGCTTCCCGAATGGGCGAGTCCCGGGCACCGTGACGCCATGATTGGTTCCAATTCAGCTCCTATTATTGCAGATGCCCACCTCACCGGAGTTTCAGGTTTTGATACCGAAGTATTGTTTGAAGCCATGTTGAAAAATGCCACAGTAGGAGAGGGTAGACCTGTGAACAGTGTTGGGCGTGCAGGATTGGATTTTTACAACGAATTGGGGTATGTCCCTTATGACGTAGGAGTGAATGAAAATGCAGCGCGAACGCTAGAGTACGCCTATGCTGATTTCACCATAGCACAAATGGCCAAAGCCATGGGCAAGGATGAACTGGCGAAGACGTATTATCAAAAATCACTGAATTATAAAAAGCTGTTTGACCCCTCTACCAATTTGATGCGAGGGAAAAATAAAGACGGACAGTTTCAAAGTCCATTTAACCCATTAAAATGGGGTGATGCATTCACCGAAGGCAACAGTTTGCACTATACCTGGTCCGTGTTTCATGATGTGCAAGGACTTATTGATTTAATGGGAGGCGATGCCGAGTTTGTAGGGATGCTTGATGGTGTTTTCAGTATGCCACCGGAATATGATGATTCCTACTACGGGTTTACCATTCATGAAATTCGCGAAATGCAGATTATGAACATGGGGAATTACGCCCATGGAAACCAGCCCATACAGCACATGATTTATTTGTACAACTACGCCAAACAACCTTGGAAAGCGCAAAGTAAGGTTCGCGAGGTTTTGAACAAATTATATACCCCTACACCTGACGGCTATTGTGGTGATGAAGACAACGGACAGACTTCTGCGTGGTATGTGTTTAGCGCATTGGGTTTCTATCCCGTTGCTCCAGCTACAAATCAATATATCATAGGCAGTCCACTTTTCGATAAAGCAACCCTGCACTTACAAAATGGAAATACATTTACGATAACCTCCAAGGGAAATGGCATGGATAATCCATTCATCCAAAGTGCAAGTTTGAACAATGAAAGCTTTGATGCCACTTGGATTTCAAAAGAAACGGTTCAGCAAGGTGGAGCGCTGCACTTTGAAATGGGTCCAGCGCCCAATAAGGAATGGGGTGTTTTAGAAACTTCCAAACCCTATTCGCTTTCCAATTCAAAATCTCTAGAGTAATGGATAAAAAAGTTCCAAATATTCTGGCTTTTTTGGGCTTTTTGATAACAATGGTTGCCATGGCACAAAAAGCTCCAGTGGACTACGTCAATCCATTCATTGGAACCTCAAACTTCGGAACGACCAACCCTGGTCCCATAGCCGTGAGGGGAATGGCCAATGTATCCCCTTTCAATGTGGCTGGTCCCCAGAACCTTCCTTTGGAAAAAGATAGCCGATGGCTTTCAACACCCTACGTACATGAAAATACGTTCCTGACGGGCTTTAGTCACGTGAATCTTAGCGGAGTTGGTTGCCCTGAGCTTGGCGTTATTTTGGCCATGCCCACTACGGGCACCTTGGAAACCGACCATTTGAAATACGGTAGCACCTATTCCGATGAGGTTTCCAAAGTGGGGTATTATTCCACAAAATTGGATAAATATAACGTGAAGGTCGAAGCCACTGCGAGCACACGAGTTGGTGTTAGCACCTACCATTTTCCAGCAGGTGAGGCCAATGTTTTATTGAACTTGGGCTTAGGCTTAACCAACGAGCAAGGCTCTCAAGTCAAAGTGGTTTCTCCAACTGAAATAGAAGGAATGCGAACCGTGGGCTCCTTTTGTTACTATAAACCTGAGGAAGCTTACCCCGTTTACTTTGTAGTTAAGTTCTCAAAACCAGCGGAAGACTTCGGTATTTGGAAAAAACCTTCTGAATACAAAGGAGTGGAATCCCAATGGATGCCTTACAATGGGAAGACACGTTTCTTTAAAAATTATCGAAAGGAGGTTGTCGGAGACAGCATCGGAGCATACATGAGGTACAAGTTCGAAGTACCTACTTCTGTAGAAATGAAGGTGGGAATCTCTTATGTGAGTATCGCAAATGCCCGTGAAAATCTGATGCAAGAGACTGCGGACAAGAATTTTGAACAGATTTTGGAAGAAACGCGTGCCGATTGGAACGAACATCTTTCAAGAATTGAAGTTGAGGGCGGTTCTGAAGACGATAAAACGATTTTTTACACTGCTTTGTACCATACATTGATTCATCCCAATACCCTGAACGATGTAAATGGAGAGTATCCTAGCATGCAAACACGGGAAACCTTGAAAGCGGAAAACACCCGCTTTACTGTGTTCTCCCTTTGGGATACCTACCGGAATCTACATCAGTTAATGAGTTTGGTTTACCCGAAACAACAATCCGACATGGTGAAGAGCATGCTACAGATTTATGACGAATCAGGTTGGTTACCCAAATGGGAACTAAATGCAACCGAGACAACAACCATGGTTGGAGACCCAGCAGGAATCATCATAGCAGATACCTATTTAAGAGGAATTCGCGACTTTGATGTCGAAAAGGCCTATGTTGCCATGTTAAAAAGCGCGACCCAATTAGAGGACAATCCGTTGCGGCCGGGAATCAAGGATTATTTGGAAAAAGGATACCTCACCACCAAAACAACCCATAGTGGGTCGGTTTCTACCACCCAAGAGTACAACATTTCAGATTATGCGATTTCCCAATTGGCTGGGGCCTTAGGGAAAAAGGAAGATGCTTCCTTGTTTCGAAAAAGGTCTTTGTCCTATAGAAAGTTGTTTGATGCAGACCTCAATTTGTTGCGGCCAAGAAATGACGATGGGAGTTGGCTCACACCCTACGACCCTGAGGATGGAGCAAATTTTGTTGAAAACCCTGGTTTTATAGAAGGAAATGCGTGGCAATATACTTTTATGGTACCACAAGATGTTCAAGGTTTGATGCGATTGATGGGTGGAAAAACAGCATTTGCCTCTCAGCTTAAAAGAGTGTTCGATACCAATCAATTCGATATGGCAAATGAACCCGACATTGCATATCCCTATTTGTTCAATTATGTAAAAGGTCAAGAACAAATGACTCAAAAAGCAGTAAATGAGCTGTTGGTGAAACACTTCAAGAACCAGCCAGATGGACTCCCCGGAAATGACGACACCGGAACCATGAGTGCTTGGGCCGTCTTTTCAATGATGGGAATTTATCCAGTTAGTCCAGCAAATCCCATGTATGCATTGACTACGCCGAAGTTTGATAAAATAACCATTCATTTGGACAAGGATTATTACGCAAATGAGAAGCTTGTCATTTATTCCAATAGCACCAACGGGAATCAATTTATTGAAAGTATGGCGATAGATGGAAAACCATTTCGAAAGCATTTCATTTCTCATGACACTTTGGTTAGCGCCAAGGCGCTTTCCTTTACATTAAAGTAACCTTCCACTTTGGACAAAAATCTCCTTTATGGCGATTTTGTTTAACCAATGGAGATATTCCCTTAAAGAGTGGTGTAGTCCCTATTTTTTTAGACACGAACATCAAAATGAAGAAGTCTTATCATCGATAAATGCTTTGAAAAACCCACCTAAAATGGAGTTTTCTTAAGAAATATTCAGTCTCAGAATAAAATCTTAGATTTTTTCCAGTCTTTTTTGAAAAGATGTTAAAGCGCCTAAATTGAGTAAAACCATTTTTTCAATTAGGTGGATTTCGACGTCCTTAAGCTTTTCAGCATTGTTATTAGTCGAAATTTTTTTCGCTTCCCACTAATTAATAAGACTTTGTTTAAGGTTAAACTGCTGTTAAGTTTAATAAACTATTTAACTAAACCAAAGAACAATATGATTGGAAAAATTCAGTATTTCTTTGTGTTGTGTTTCCTTTTGGGGTTCCAAAGTATCATAGCACAAGGAAAAAGCGTGACAGGTACAGTTACTGACGCTACAACAGGTAATCCGTTACCTGGCATCAACGTAGTCGAAAAGGGTACCTCCAACGGGACCTCGACTGATTTTGATGGTAACTACACTATCAACGTGTCCGGAAGTGATGCGGTTCTTGTGTTCTCTGCCCTAGGCTACACAGACCAAGAAGTCACCGTCGGTTCACAATCCACAGTAAACGTTTCCATGCAAGACGACGTGGAAAACCTAGATGAGGTTGTTGTAACGGCCCTTGGTATCAAACGGGAAAGAAAAGCCCTGGGATATTCTGTAACCCAATTGGAAGGGGAGTCTATCTCAGAAGTAAAAACACCAAGTGCACTTAACGCCCTGCAAGGGAAAGTGGCTGGGGTAAACATCACACCACCAGCGACCGGTGCCGCAGGTACTTCGCGGGTTGTTATTCGTGGTCCATCTTCATTAGGAGGTAATGCTGAACCCCTCTATGTTGTGGATGGTGTAATCATCGATAATACCCAACTCGGTGCTGCGAGTCAATGGGGTGGTTCTGATTTTGGAGATGGCGTCTCCAGTATCAACCCCGACGACATCGAAGCAGTGAGTGTACTTAAAGGTGGTGTCGCAGGAGCGCTATACGGTTCTCGTGCTGCAGGAGGTGTAATCCTAATCACAACTAAGAGCGGTAAAAGCCAAAAAGGACTAGGAGTTGAGTATAGCTCTCAGCTAACGTTTGATGTAGTAAACAACAATATTCTCGATTTTCAAAGAGAATACGGTCAAGGAAGCCAGGGCGTTGCGCCAACTTCCGCTGCTGAAGGAAGAACCAATGCCTTTAGTGCTTGGGGTCCACGACTCGGTAGTATACCCACTTCAGTGCAATATGATGGTGTGGCCAGACCTTATGTAGATGTAGGGGATAACCTGGATAGATTCTACAACACCGGTACAACTTTAATAAACACCGTGGCCATTTCCAAAGCTGGAGATGATTTCAACTACAGATTTGCCGGAACAAGTTTCGACAATCAAGATATTCTTCCCAATTCCGCACTGGACCGAAAATCGTTCTCATTAAATCTTGGTGCATTGGCTGCTAAAAAGCTGTCAGTAAATCTGAGTGCACGGTACTTAATAGAAAAAGTAAACAACCGTCCGAGAGTTTCGGATTCTCCTGGTAATGCGAACTTTTCAGTGGCTTTGTTGCCAGCGAACGTGAATGTTGAAGATTTGCGAGCTTTCGATAATGGAGCCAATGAAGATGGCACTGAAAACCAAATTGGGGATAATCCTTTCGTTCAAAACCCATATTGGGCTGCCTCTCGCTTCAGAACTTTAGATCGTAGAAATCGTATTCTGAGTCAGGCAACCGTCAAATATCAAATTCTCGATTGGTTAGACCTTACGGCTAGAGCGGGTATTGACCATCAAACTACGAGAACAACTCAGATTGAAGGGTACGGAACAGCTTTCACTCCGCTAGGTAGCATTGAAGAAAGAGAAAACATCATCTCTGTTGTTGATGCGGATTTGATTTTAGGAATCAACAAACAAATCAATGATGATTTCGGTGTCAAAGCTTATTTTGGGGCAAACAAGAATAACTTAAGAAGAGACGAACTCTTCTTACGTGGAGAACGTTTTGTCATTCCTTTCCTTGAAATTCTGGGTAATGTTGAAAATCCTAGTAGAAGAAGGGTAGTTACTGAAGTGCAGCGTTCTGGTTTGTATGGTTCTGTGGAATTGGAATACAAAGATTATTTGTATTTAACCGCAACGGGTCGTAACGATTGGTTTTCCGCACTCTCATTCCCAGGAAAAACTTCTCCAAACAATGAATTTTATCCTTCCATCAGTGGTAGTTTCGTATTCTCGAATGCCCTTAATATGCCAACATGGTTAACCTTTGGTAGATTGCGTTTGGGATATTCGGAAATTGCTGGGGGTAATGTAGATCCTTATTCATTGGCACAGACCTTTGAGATATTTGGTCAAGGACACTTGGGTCAACCGCTTGGTCGAATCAGTCCAGGGCCATTACCAAATGCAAACCTTACGCCTTCCACAAAAAAGGAAATCGAAGTTGGATTGGATTTAAGTTTCTTGAACGGACGTTTAGGACTTGACTTCGCATACTACGACAATGAAATCGATGGTGATATCCTTAGAGTAAATATTTCCAACTCCTCAGGTTTTGGAGACGTATTTACCAATATTGGGGTACTCAGTAACAGAGGGGTTGAGGTATTGCTTACCGGTAAGCCTATTCAAAATAAAGATTTCAGCTGGAGTACGAACTTCAATATGGCCTTTTTGGAGAGTGTAATTGAAAAAACCGATGATGACGGCAACGCCCTGAACATTGGAGACGTGCGAACCTTTGATGCCAACATTAGTCAAATACCTGGAGAACGCTTCGGTTCCATTTTTGGAACAGCTTATCTCCGTCAAAACGGACAGATTGTATATACAGCCGACGGCTTACCTGTAATTGACCCTGAAAGACGGGTTTTGGGTAATGGTGTACCACCTTGGACGCTTGGTTTTACCAATACCTTTACCTACAAAAACTGGAATTTGAGTTTCCTTATCGATGGAAAGTTTGGTGGACAAGTATACTCCGGTACAAATGCACTTGCTTACAGTGCTGGATTACACAAAAACACTTTAGCAGGTCGTGAAGGCGGACTTACCGTAACGGGTGTAGATGAAGCTGGAAATCCATTTACCTTTACTCATGATAACACTACACTTCAAGCATATTACGGTCGCTTACGGTCCATTGCGGAAGAGCAAACGCTAAGTGCTGATTTTGTAAAACTTCGTCAGTTGAGTTTTGGATATAGCTTCCCATCTAAAATGTTGGAGAATACCTTCTTGAATTCTGCGCGGATATCCTTCGTAGGACGGGACTTGTTTTTTATCACTAGAGCTGCCGACAACATAGACCCTGAGTCTGGTTTTAACGCAGGAAACGCCCAAGGGCTTGAATACTTTGGTTTACCAACCATAGCAAGCTACGGGATGTCGGTTAACCTCAAGTTTTAACAATAAAAAAATTAGCAAGAGATGAAAAAAGTAATAACAGCAATTTTAGTCGTTCTTTTCGTCGCTACGTCCTGTGATGATGGTTTTGAAGAATTGAACGTAAATCCAAATGCGTCACCAGATTTAAATCCAGGACCGAAGCTTACCGCTACCCTTTTGTTTACCGCTGGGGACCGATTTGAAAACTGGAGGGCCAATATCATATATAGCTCTTACATGATTCAACACATGGCAAATCCTGGTGGACTAGGTGCCGGTGATAGATATTTATACAATGCACAATGGTCTGGAGCTTGGTTTGAAAGAGGCTATAACGACCATGTAAAAGGGGTTGAAGATTTGATTAATCAATTGGAAAATGATGAGGAGGGGCAGTATCCTGCCGAAATGCTCGCAGTTGCCAGAATCTTGAGAGTATTTGTGTATCATAAAATCACGGATTTGTACGGCGATGTGCCTTACAGCGAAGCAGGTCAAGGATTTACTTCAGGGGTATTCCGACCCGTGTACGACCCGCAAAGTGAGATTTATGCTGACATGCTAAACGAGCTTTCGGAAGCCACCGCATTATTGAGTGATGGTACTTCCCAGTTCGGTAGTGCTGACATCCTGTTTGGTGGTGATTTAGGGAAATGGCGTCGTTTTGGATATTCCATGATGTTGCGATTGGGCCTTCGTCTGATTAAGGTAGACCCTTCTGCAGCGCAATCCTGGGCACAACAAGCCATTGATGGCGGTGTTATGACATCCAATGATGATATTGCCTTTATCGAGCACACCAACGGTCCTGAAGGAATAAACCGAAATGGTAATGGACAGGTTTTCCAAGCGGATAACAGCATGCGATTGAGCAACACTTTTGTCGATGCGCTCAGCAGCACAAACGACCCTCGTTTACGAATTTATGCAGCGCTTCCTGATGGTTTAGGGAATGTAAATACCAGTGGTACGAACGACCCTGCGCTACAAGTAGGATTGCCTAACGGTTTGGATGCGACAACAGTATTGGATATCCCTGGTGGGGACGACCTTAACAACTTCTCTGAGCCTAATAGAAATCTGATTACAGGTGAAGACGACCCTTATTTCTTCCAAACCTATGCCGAGGTATCGTTTATGTTGGCAGAGGCTGGAGTACGATGGGGAATTGGGGGAGACCCAGCCACGAATTACGCCAATGGAGTGGAAGCCGCAATGCGCCAGTTGGATTTGTACACACTCGGAGACCAAAGTATCACCGATACTGAGATTCAAGATTATCTCACAGCCAATCCTTATGATGCTGGGGATGCTTTGAATCAGATTAACACCCAGTATTGGATAGTAACCTTCTTGAACCATATCGAAGCCTATGCCAATTGGAGAAGGACCGGACTTCCGGTACTAGTACCGAACAACTATCCTGGAAACGAAAGTAACGGTGAAATTCCAAGAAGACTGCGCTACTTTGAGAGAGAGCAGACAACAAATGCTGCTAATTATCAAGCAGCTATTTCAAGACAAGGCCCTGACCAATTCTTCACTAGAATGTGGTGGGATGTAGAGTAATCCATAGCAAGTTTTATATCATTATTAATTAATTTTTTTAAGTAGAGTTAGTTTTAGTTAAAGTAAAGGGGAGTTTTATCTCTCCTTTATTTTTTTACATTGAACGAAAAAAAACGATGTACACACCGAAACCTGTTTTTTATAAAGTTCTATGCTCTTCCGCTTTTGTAATCGCTATGCTTTTTTTAGCGGCTTGTGATAAAAAGAAGGAGGAACCCACAAAGGAGGTAAAGCAGTTCACTTTATTACCCTCCTCAGAAACAGGGATTGATTTTTCCAATGTCATTACGGATACAAAGCAGGCGAATATTCTACTTTACAATAATTTTTACGGTGGTGCCGGTGTGGGCGTTGGAGATTTTAATAATGATGGTTTACCCGACATCTATTTTGCGGGGAATCAAGTCGCCGACAAGCTTTACTTCAATCAAGGAAATCTACGTTTTGAAGACGTAACCCAACAAGCCGGAATACAAGATGATGGCGGTTGGTCCACGGGGGTGACTTTGGCCGATGTTAACGCAGATGGTCATCTAGACATTTATGTAAGTCGTGAGTTGTATGATGACAAACCAGATTTACGTGAAAATCTGTTGTACATCAATCAAGGAGATGGCACCTTCGCTGAAAAAGCGGAAGCCTTTGGTATCAATAGCAACCAACGCACACGTCATGCGACGTTCTTGGATTATGACAATGATGGTGACCTGGATTTGTTCTTGTTGACCCAACCTCCAAATCCTGGAAACTTTTCCGAATTCAGAGGCGCAAACCTTCAGGACCCAAGCTATGCCATGCTATTGTATCAAAATACGGGGGATGGTTTTGAAGAGATAAGCGCGTCAGCAGGAGTTTCCAGAACTGGATTTCCAAATGGAGTATCAGCAAGCGATGTTAATAACGATGGTTGGACGGATTTATATGTGGCCAATGATTTTAACGCTCCCGACCTGCTACTTATCAATAACCAAGACGGTACGTACACGAATCGGTTGGAAGAATCAGTGAACCATACTTCGTTTTACAGCATGGGGGTCGATGTTGCAGATATCAATAATGATGCACTTCTAGATGTTTTCGTGTTGGATATGGTAGCTGAAGACAATTTCAGACAAAAGTCCAACATGAGCGGGATGGACCGAGAAGCGTTTTGGAGGGTCTACGATGAAGGCGGATACTACCAGTACATGTACAATTCCTTGCAACTCAACAACGGGAATTCAACTTTCAGTGATGTGGCACAGCTTACCGGGATGGCCGCAACCGATTGGAGTTGGGCAAATCTTATTGCGGATTTTGACAACGACGGCCTAAAAGACGTCTATATCACTAACGGTCTTTTACGTGACATACGAAATACGGATGCCGACAAAGCTGTGGGACAATACGTTTTGGATACTGCCAACAAATGGATTCGTGAAAATCCAAATGCAGGAGAAATCAGTATCTGGGATATTCTTGATTTGGATGAAGCCTTAGCCTTATTGCCCTCTCAACCCTTAAAAAATTATGCCTTTCAGAACAAAGGAAACCTTCAATTTGAGAAGGCTTCTGACACATGGGGATTAGACCAAGAATCCTTTTCCAATGGTGCGGCTTATGCTGATTTTGACAATGATGGCGATTTGGACATCGTCGTAAACAATATCAATCAAGAAGCATTCGTGTATCGAAACAACGCGGAACAACAAACGGATGCCAACTACTTACGGCTATCGCTATCAGATAACAAAGGACGGTCTGTATTCGGAACCAAAGTGTTCGTTTATAACCAAGGCGAAGTACAAATGGTTGAAAGCACCAATGTGCGCGGCATTTATTCCACTAGCGAACCAACCATTCATTTTGGGTTGGGCAATCACAAAAAAGTGGATAGCGTCGTCGTGCGATGGCCAAACAACACCCGAACAGTGAAGAAAAAGGTAGCTTCAAACACCACCCTTACCCTTCACATGGATAAGGGAAGTGCGTATCAGACGCAAAACTTCTCCGAAGCAAACTTTTTTAATGAAGTTACCCGGACGTTTCCCTTAAAGGAACAACATATCGAAAATGAATATGATGACTATGACAAGCAGGTATTACTTCCGCATAAAATGTCACAATTCGGTCCAGCTTTAGCTGTAGCCGACATCAACAATGATGGTCTGGAAGATGTGTACTTAGGTGGTGCTTCAGGACGTAGTGGAGGCTTGTTCGTGCAGACTGCTTCGGGTGAATTCCAAAGTATGGCCGAAACCCTCTGGAAAGGTGAAGCGCCTTATGAGGATGTGGATGCCTTGTTTGTTGACATTAATGGTGATGGTTGGCAAGACCTTTTTGTGGTGAGTGGCGGGAATGAACATGCCGCGAATGCGCCTTATTATTTGGATAGACTTTACATGAACAATGGCGGAGATTCTTTTTCAAAAGCTGCCATTCTCAATGCCTATGGCACGAGTGGTTCCAAAGTAGTCGCTGAAGATTACGACAACGATGGGGACTTAGACCTTTTCGTAGGCGGAAGGCACCTCCCACATCAATACCCAATGCCTACGGCCAGTTCCATTCTAGAAAACAACAAAGGTCAGTTGGTAAATGTAACGGAATCCATCGCCCCAGAACTGCTCAAAACAGGTATGGTTACCGATGCACTTTGGTCCGATTATGACCAGGATGGGGATAAAGACCTTATCGTTGCCGGCGAATGGATGCCGATTACCATTTTTCAAAATGACAAGGGGAATTTTTCAAAACAGCATATCCCAAGTTTGGAGAAAACAAGAGGTTGGTGGTTTTCGCTCGCGAAAGGGGATTTTGATGGCGATGGCGATGAAGATTTTATCGGAGGAAATATCGGTTTGAACTACAAATACAAGACATCTCCGGAACAACCCTTTGATGTATATTTCAATGATTTTGACCAAAACAATTCCAAGGATATTGTTTTAGGGTACTACAATGATGACAAGCATTATCCTTTAAGGGGATTCTCCTGCTCGTCAGCCCAAGTTCCTGCGTTAAAGGAAAAAATCAAAAAATACGATGAATTCGCCTCGCTGGATTTGGAGTCGGTGTATGGTAGCGAAAATCTGAAAGCTTCGTTGCATTACCAGGCGGACACTTTTGCATCATCTTATATCGAAAACTTAGGAGAAGGGAAGTTTAGAATTACGGAGTTACCTCGAGCTACCCAATACTCCAGCATTAACGCCATCCTAATTCAAGATTATAACCAAGATGGGCATTTGGATGCCTTATTAGCTGGAAACTTGTTTGCCTCTGAGGTAGAAACGCCAAGAAACGATGCGGGTACCGGCGTTTTGATGCTTGGTGACGGAAAAGGTGGTTTTCAAACCAAATCCTTCATGCAGAGTGGTTTTTTTGCCAATAACGATGTGAAACAACTCAAGAAAATAAAATATAAATCCGACGAATTGATTCTAGTGGCCAACAATAATGACCGACTGCAATCCTTCAAAATAAATTGACAACCCACCCAATATGCCCAACCTGACCCATACTGAAAACAGTACTTCGCAAGAGGTTTTTCCAAATTATCGGAAACCTTTATTGACCATAACGTTTCTGTTTTTCATGTGGGGGTTCATCACAGTGATGAACGACGTGTTGATTCCGCATTTAAAAGCGGTTTTTGAACTCAGTTATTTTCAGGCGGCGCTTATACAGTTTGCCTTTTTTGGAGCCTTTTTTATCGTATCCCTGCTTTACTTTTTGGTTTCGGTGAGCAAAGGCGACCCAATTTCGAAGATTGGATATAAAAATGGCATCATCATTGGCCTTTTGCTTTGTGGTCTGGGGTGTTGTCTCTTTTACCCAGCAACGCTGATACAACGCTATGGTATATTCCTTACCGCCTTGTTCGTGCTGGCGTCGGGTGTCACCATTTTACAGATTGCAGCCAATCCCTATGCCGCTATTTTGGGGAAACCTGAAACCGCCTCAAGTCGATTGAATTTGGCCCAAGGATTCAATTCTTTTGGCGCTACGCTAGCGCCTTTGGTAGGTGCAATCCTATTGTATAAGGTCTTTTCGAATGGAGAGATTACCGTAGACTCCCTTAAGATTCCCTATTTGATTTATGGCGGATTGTTTTTCCTGCTGGCGTTAGTAATCAAATTCATCAAACTCCCATCCTTCAAAAACACGGAGCAATTGGAGAAGGGCCTTTACGTGCTCAAATACCGGCATGTCGTTTTAGGCATGGTAGCGATTTTTGTTTATGTCGGTGGGGAAGTCACTATCGGCAGTTTTCTTATCAACTTTTTCAAATTGGATAGTATCGCTGGGATGGAAGAAGCCCAAGGTGGTGTTTTTCTTTCCTACTACTGGGGCGGCGCGATGATTGGCCGTTTTTTAGGTTCCGTTGCCATGGGCAGTATGACCGATAAAGTAAAAAAGTACATGATAATGGCCGGTCTTTCGGTAGTTTCATTTTTGGTCATATACTTTATTACGGGAGTTCAAAACAATGAAGGCGTCTTCTCTCTAGAGCTGATTCCATTTGCCCAAATACAATTCTTTGTTTTTTTCTTGGTATTGAATTATGTCGCTTTTCTGGTGGGTGGTTCCAACCCATCCAGAGTGCTGACCTTGTTTGCCACTATCGTAATTGTATTATTGGGAGTTATGATATTTTCAGATGGTATGTTGGCCTTTTGGAGTGCCATTGCCATCGGAGCCTTTAACTCGATTCTATGGTCTAACATCTTTACTTTGGCCATCAAGGATTTGGGGAAATATACCAGTCAAGCCTCTTCTTTGTTGGTGATGATGATAGTAGGCGGAGCTATTATTCCAATTGTACAGGGTGGTTTGGCGGACCAAATCGGGATTCAACTCTCGTTTGTAATACCCGTATTCTGTTATGCGTATTTGATTTTTTATGGTTTAAAAGGCCATCAAGTGGTCCCAATTAAAAGTGCATCATGAGAACAAGCCAACCCTATGTTTTAGGTGTTGATATTGGGGGAACCCATATTTCTTCTGCCGTGGTAAACGTTAAAACGAATACCATATTAGAAGAAACCTATGCTTCCAATCTGGTTGCCAACATGGAACCTCAAGAAACGATTTTACAAAGTTGGGGCGACACTTTGAACAAGTCCATTAAATCGGCAGGTAATAAAGGTATCCGGGGTATTGCTTTTGCCATGCCAGGTCCTTTCAATTATAAAAAAGGAATAGCACTGTATCCGGAAGGATTCAAATACGGAGAATTGTATGGCCTTCATATCGAATCGGCCCTACAAGGTATTTTGGTGGAAAAGTTGCCTATGCGTTTTTTGAATGATGCCACTTCCTTTGCCGTTGGAGAAGCTTGGTTGTCACACAATGGAATACGAGAAAAACAGCTCTGTATTACCTTAGGGACAGGCTTGGGCGCAGGTTTTACACGAAAAGGTATTCCGGTGGTACACGATGCTTCTGTGCCACCTGAAGGCTCCCTTTGGAATTTACCCTACGGAGAAGGCATAGCAGATGATTACTTTTCCACAAGAGGATTCATAACTGCGTATCAAAATTTAACCGGTATTGAAGTGAATGGGGTTCGGGAATTGGCAAACCATTGCGAAACGGATTCCCACGCCAAACAGGTATTCGATACATTTGGCGAGAACCTCGGAAATTTTTTATCACCTTGGTTAAAGCGTTTCGATGCGGATGCTTTGATTATTGGAGGGAATATTGCCAAGGCTTACGCCCATTTTGAAAATACTTTGGAAAAAACCATGAAAGCCCATGGATTGACGTTATCCGTACGCATTGCCAAACACTCTGAAAAAGGAGCCATAATTGGTAGTACGCTGTTGTTCAATGAGGTTTTTTGGAGCAAGGTAAAGAAGGCACTTCCGAAGTATTAGCGATACTTTGATTGATAGAACAACCATTTTTGGTTGAAACCTCATTTATAAAGGGCTGGAATTTGAGAATTCCGGTGAAGTACTTCTTATCGCTGTGATTCTTTAAAGCAGAAAATATTGATTTTTTGACAGATTAAAGTAAGGTTGTGCCCATACGTTTGTAAAGACATTTGGAATCAAAAGGAAATGTCAATTTCCCTATTCCAATAAGTGTTGAAAAGCAAATGATAAATATCGTACGGACCCATTTGGGATTTATTGAATACAATGAAGTTGGGCAGGGACTACCCATTTTTTTTCTTCATGGAGGGCATTCCAATTGTCAGGTTGATTTGTTTCAGAAAGGCTTTGACACCACTAATTTTAGGTTGATAACCCCCTCAAGACCTGGTTACGGCAATACGCCGCTTTCTGTTTTTAAAACTCCGGAAGAGGCGGCAAAGTTAATGGCGTCGCTCCTGTCCTATCTGAAAATAGAAAAAGTGGTTATCGTGGGAATTTCGGCGGGAGGTTTAACCGCTATTGCGCTGGCGTCCATGCTGAAGCAGCAAAATCTAAAGCTGGTGCTCATTTCAGCGGTTACAAAACGCTGGCTTTTCAATACCGATAAAAACTTCAAGATTAGTCAAATCATTTTTAATCCATATTGGGAGTGGTTGACGTGGGCTTTCATACATTTTCTAACCCATGTGTTCCCAAGCACTACGGCTAAAATGTTTCACAAAGCATTTTCCAATCTTGAGAATCAAACCATTACTGATAATGAAGTTTGGCAGTTGAAACGAATGCTTTTAAAACAGCGTTCAAAGAAGGGTTTCATCAATGACATTCATCAAAACCTAAGGGAATCCACCATTTCTTCAATCGAATGTCCTACCCTCATACTGCATAGTGTAAATGATGCTTCCGTTAATTCGGAAATGGCCATATATGCGAACAGGAAAATCAAGCATTCACAGCTCGAGTTGTTTTCAAACAAATGGGGGCATCTCATATGGATAGGCAACGACGCCCTTCCCGCCTTTAAGGTGCTTCATAGATTCTTAAAAAAAGTCAGTAATCGAATGGCAAACAAACATGCAAAATCTTCATAAGAGACTTTCCTGTATTATAGTTCGAAAGACAGTTTTATAATAGTTAATCCCATTAAAACATGAAATACATTATCCCTCTTCTGATTTTTTCGCTTTTAAGCTGTTCAGAAGTAAAAAAGACATCTGAGACAGACAGCACTACAGATTTTGTTGAAGACCCTTTTAAGCCGGATGAATTTATCGGCAAGCATAAAGCCAAGGTTAGCGTACTGGGGACTTTCCATTTTGATAATCCTGGTTTGGATAGCTACAAGCATGAGTTTGCATTTGATGTTTTGACGAAAAAACGGCAAAATGAGCTAAATAATTTGCTTTCTGCTCTAGAGGAATACAATCCCACCAAAATTATGGTCGAG
>JBCBPD010000028.1:0-38188 GCA_039820925.1 Bacteroidota bacterium
ACAAAATTTGTTTTAACATAATGTTAACATAAAATGGAAAAGCAAGTGTTGCATCCAACTTTCTTAGCAATTTACTCAAAGTTAAGGCTTTGAGTAGGTGGGATGCAACACTTGCTTTTCCATTTTATGTTAACATTATGTTAAAACAAAATTTGTTACGATGATATGTATCATTTGTAGTTCAAAAGGTGTATCTTACCGATGATTTTGGTATTTAATCGTTGTTTTCAACGATTTTTTGATTGTAAATCGTCCCAAATAAAACCGAACATGCGTGTAGTAACCCCCCATCTCGTTGTTTTTTTCTTATTGTTTTTTACCTACAACCTACATTCCCAAGATACTTCGATTCCCGTGGTTGAAACCACTACCGAAACGAAAACAGAAGCAGGTCATGACATCATGTTGGCGGCTGTAAAGTCTACGGACATGGAACAGTTGCTTGACAATTCTGGACCTTTTACGTTTTTTGCGCCTTCTGATGCTGCTATTCAAAGATTGTCGCTTGATAAAATCAATGAGCTTTTGCATTCTGGCGACAAACAACAATTAAAGTACTTGTTGTCTTACCACATTGTAGCGGGGCAATTAACAGCTTCCAAGATTTTAAGGGCACTGTGCAAGGGAGAAGGTAAAGCTTCCTTCACCACCATTCAAGGCAAGAAATTGGAAGCAAGACTTCAAGGCACCGACATCGTGTTAACCGATTCTTTAGGAAATACTGCCCGCATCGTTAATGCTGACGTTCGAGGTCGCAATGGAGTAGTGCACGAAATTGATTCCGTGTTTGTTCCTTCCCAAATGTGATTTTGGATTTTTATCGCAAAGCAGCAGACAAGTCCCTTTCAAAGGCAACTTGTAACTTGCCCATGATTTTGTCAATCTGTTTGTCCGTTAGCGTTTTGTTTTCGTCCTGAAGCGTAAAACTCACCGCGTACGACTTCTTGTTATCCGGAAGATTTTTTCCCGTATAGACATCGAATAGGGTAACAGATTTCAAGAGCTTTTTCTCCGTTTTCCAGGCAATGCTTTCCACGGCGTCAAAAGAAACAGAATCATCTAACAACAAGGCCAGGTCACGGGTTACCGCCGGGTATTTTGGTATTTCCCTGAACAACACTTCTCCGGTACCCATCAATTTGGAAATGGCATCCCAGTCGAAATCCGCGTAAAATACTTCCGTCTTGATTCCGACGGTTTTCAGTATTGCTTTATCCACCAAACCATAACTCACTAAAGCTTTCTGCTGATGCTTTAGCGTAACACCTTCGGAAATGCCCTTTTCATCCATTACGGACTCTGAGGTATAATTCGAAATTCCATTACGCTCCAAAATGCCTTCAACCAATCCCTTTATGAAAAAGAAATCGGTAGGGGCGTTTTGTGTGTTCCAGTTCTGTGGATTTTTTTGACCAAACACGAATAAGGATAGATGCATTTTTTCATCATATCCTTCTCCATTCTTTCGATAGGTTTTTCCAAATTCAAAAAACTTGCCACGCAGTTTTTGACGGTTCAAATTGTAGAGGACTGTCTCCAATCCAGACACCAACATATTCGTTCGCAAAATGCCCATGTCGTTGCTTAACGGATTAAGCATGTGGACGGGTTTTGCACTGCCATTTACAGCCATTTGCAAGGTTTCAGCGACTAGGCTGTTGGTCATGATTTCATAAAAGCCTTGTCCTACCAATAAATTAGCGATTTGGTCCTGCACCTTATGTGGTTCCCGTTTTTGGGTTTTGGCGATGGATGCGTTGAGTTTTTCCTTGAAATCGATATTGTTGTATCCGTAAACGCGCAAAATTTCCTCAATCACATCAACCTCGCGCTCCACATCCACTCGATAAAAGGGTATGGTTAAACCCAACCCAGATTCGGTAACGTTGTTCACTTTGATTTCAAGCGCCGTTAAAATCGACTTAATGGTATCTCTTGGTATCTCCTGACCAATTAGGGAATTGATTTTATCAAAAGTCAAAAACACTTGACGTTCCTTTGGTTTTTTGGGGTACAGGTCAACTACTTCGGAACTGATTTCCCCGCCAGCGATTTCTTTGATAAGCACGGCTGCCCGTTTAAGGGCATATTCCGACATTTCAATATCCACTCCGCGTTCGAAACGGAAGGAGGCATCTGTATTCAATCCATGCCGCTTCGCGGTTTTTCGAACAGAGATTGGGTCAAAATAAGCACTCTCTAAAAAGATGGAGGAGGTATTTTCGGTAACTCCGGAGTACTCGCCACCAAATACCCCTGCGATACACATGGGTTTTTCTGCATCGCAAATCATGAGGTCTTCTTCGTGCAATTTGCGTTCCACGCCATCCAAGGTGGTGAAAGGTGTGTCTTTGGGCAAACGTTTTACTTCGATTTTACCGCCCTTTATTTTTTGTGCGTCAAAGGCATGTAATGGTTGTCCCAATTCATGTAACACATAGTTCGTAACGTCTACTATATTATTAATGGGAGAAAGGCCAATTGCTTTCAATCGGTTCTTTAGCCAATCTGGGGATTCCTGAACAATCAGGTTGCTAATAGTCACTCCGCAATACCTTGGGGCAAGTTCAGCATCTTCCACGGCAACATCTATTTTCAGCGAACGATTGTCAACCGTAAAGTTGCTGGTGGAAGGCGTAACCAAGGTTTTTTGTATTTCCCGTTGTTCCAGACCTGCTTTCAAATCACGTGCGACACCATAATGGCTCATGGCATCTGCTCGGTTAGGGGTCAAGCCTATCTCGAAAACGGTGTCTTGTTCAATTTCGAAAACGGATGAACATGGCGTTCCCGGTTTGAGACTATCGCTCAGTACCATAATACCATCATGACCGGTTCCTAGACCTAATTCGTCTTCAGCACAAATCATCCCATGGCTTTCTTCGCCTCTTATCTTTCCTTTTTTTATTTTCCAAGCTTCTCCTTCAGGTGAATAAAGCGTAGTGCCAATGGTCGCAACGGGCACCTTTTGTCCTTCGGCGACGTTGGGTGCACCACACACGATTTGAACCGGTGCTTCTTCACCAATATCCACAGAGGTGACTTTCAGTCGGTCTGCATTGGGATGTTGTTGACATGAAAGGACGTGTCCTACAACCACCCCTTGCAATCCACCTGGAATTGACTCAAAGTTGGAAATGCCTTCAACCTCCAATCCAAGGTCGGTGAGCAATTCACCTGCTTTGGCGGGTTCCCAATCAATATCCAAAAACTGTTTGAGCCAGTTGTACGAGATTTTCATGCCTGATAAATAAAGTGGACAAAGATAAAACAATAGCAAACAGATTCAACTAAAATCACCCTAACCCTGTGACCATATGTAAGTTTTAAGCCTTATTTTCGAACTTTTAGCCATGCGACAAATCAACTTTCTACAAATTCTTTTGTTTTCCCTTTTTATAAGTTTCACCACTTCTTGCGAAAATGAGGTGCCAATACTTCAAACAGGCCAATGGAGGGGTGTCTTACAAGTCTCTGAAAAGGAGGAACTGCCTTTTATTTTTCAACTTTCCAAGGATACGACGGATGGATATCAAATGGAAATCCGCAATGGAGAAGAAAGGGTAGTGGTCGATGGTATTGTTTTGTCGCAAGATTCCATTCGGATTCAGATGCCGTTTTTTGAAGGCTATATCGAAGGAACCTTTACCGAAAATGAGATGAAAGGGGAATTTATAAAAGAGAGTTTGTCTAGAATAGTTCCCTTTAGTGCCAAAATGAATGATTCCCCTCGATTTACAGATGTGAAGTCGTCAACCACTAATATATCAGGTAATTGGAAGACTACCTTTCAACCTGGATTGGAAGATGAGTATCCTGCAAAGGGAGTGTTCCAGCAATCCGGAGACACGGTTTTTGGGACTTTTTTGACCACTACCGGAGATTATCGCTATCTCGAAGGGGTGTTGGATGGCGATTCTTTGAAACTTTCCACTTTTGATGGAGCACATGCGTTTTTGTTTGTGGCAAAAGTGAAGGATTCGGTGTTGGATGGCATTTTTTACTCCGGAAACCATTCGGTTGAAACCTTTACTGCGGTAAAAGATGAAACCTTCGAGCTTCCCGACAGCAACACCCTTACTTTTTTAAATCCCGGTTACGACCGTTTTTATTTTGATTTCCCCGATGAATCCGGTCAAAGGATTACCTTGGATGACAAACGTTTCGAGAATAAGCCCGTGCTTGTTCAAATCATGGGGACTTGGTGTCCGAATTGTTTAGACGAAACAAAGTATTATACCAATTACATTAAAAACCATCTAGAATCTGATGTGGAGTGGGTCGCCTTGGCTTTTGAATATGCACCCACCGAAGAAAAAGCTTGGAATGGGATAAGTCGTTTGCGGGAGCGTCTCTCCATTGAGTATCCAATTCTTTTGGCACAATTTGGCACTTCGAACAAGGTTGAAGCGCAGAAAAAACTACCTATGCTCAATCATGTTTTGTCATACCCAACCACGATTTATCTGGATAGAAATCATGAAGTGGTCAAAATTCACACGGGTTTTAATGGTCCTGCAACGGGTGAGAAGTATTTGGAGTTTCAGAAAGAGTTCGAAACTACTTTGGATAGTCTGACTGCTGTCAGCGCAATTGAGAAGTAACTAGATAATAGTGGACTGACCCAAATCGATGTTTTCATCATTGGGTATAAAACGCTCTTCCCAATCTAAAATATGCTCGGCTATACAATCGCCTACTTCTTGGGTGCCAAATGAAGAAGAAGCTTTGAGGTCAGCAGTCACAATACCCTCGGATATCGATTTTTCCACGGCACTTTGAACAATAGTGGCCTCCTCATATAAACCTTTTCTTTGAAACATAAGGGCTACCGATAAAACGGCTCCAATTGGATTTTCTGAAATCGAATTGTTTTCAGAAGACGGAGCGTTCACCAGAACAATGTCTTCCCCAAATAAAATATGAGGCGCGGTATCTGTAAAACCAGCTAAGCCCGCACTTTGGTTTGCCAAAATACCTCCGAACAAAGAATCAGATAGAACCACATCATAAGAACTGGAGTGTTCCATAAGATTTTTCGTTGTGGTATGAACGTGTTCCAGGTTCAATTCCACTTCAGGGTAGCTTTCGCCCACGCGACGAACTACCTCACACCATAACTTAGTACTTAACATATGGTCATCATGGTGAACCAATGTCAAACGCTTGTTCCGTTTTTTTGATGCTTTAAAAGCACTATGGGCAATCCTTGTGATTTGCGCTTCGGTATATTCGTAAAAATCTGTAGCACGTGTATTGCTGCTTTCCCAGTTTTCCTCAATTTTGGGAATTCCACCTTCCAATTCTTGAAACAACAAGAAGTCTATATGCTCAGAGGAAAGCTCTGCCAAACTTTTGAAAGCGTAGGTTCGGGAATGCAAGTTTAAGTGCTGCTGTAATCTTCCTGCCGCGGTGTTTTTTATGTTTTGCGAGACACCCGCCTTAGCATTGCTTAAAATAATGTCCGCTTCTTCACATAGGTCAATCACATGTTGTGACGGATTGCCTTTATTGGTAAGTTCAACTTCTCGATAAGCAAAATTGTGGTCAAACACTTCTTCTATCGCTTGAATGGCTTTAACCATTTGCTGATTCAGTAGTGGACTGCTTCCTTTTTCGTTGAGAATGGCAATTTTAAGATTCATCGCAAGGTCGCTTTAGGTAAGTTGGGACAGTTATTTTAAGATGGCACTGAACTAACAATGTCCACTGGACTTTTTTCAATAATTTGATGGATATCCGCATCATGCACTTCTTTGTGCTTGTCAGCGAACCCTAAAAACTCATCATACACCACATCCAATTGCACCTTGGTCAATTCGTAACCAATATTCTTGGCACGGTATGCTAAGGCAGCTCTACCGCTTCTTGCGGTTAGTACGATACTTGATTGGTCAACCCCTACATCTTTTGGGTCAATGATTTCATAGGTTTCGCGTTGCTTGATGACTCCATCTTGGTGAATACCAGAACTATGGGCAAAAGCATTGGAACCTACAATCGCTTTGTTAGGTTGTACGGGCATACCCATTTTTTGGGAGACCATTTGGCTGGTACTATATAGCAAATGACTATTAATGTTGGTGTCAATATTCAAATTCGGATGTTGTCGCAACACCATCACTACTTCCTCCAATGAAGTGTTTCCGGCACGCTCACCAATACCATTTATGGTACATTCTATTTGTCTGGCACCATTGATGGCTCCTGAAATGGAATTAGCGGTCGCCAAACCTAAATCATTATGGCAGTGACAAGACAAAATGGCCTTATCGATACCTTTTACGTTTTCCTTTAAGTACTTGATTTTTTGACCATATTCTTCTGGTAAGCAATATCCCGTAGTGTCGGGAATATTCAAGACGGTTGCTCCAGCCGCTATGACTGCTTCGCAAACTCTAGCCAAATATTCGTTGTCGGTTCTACCAGCATCTTCCGCAAAGAATTCAACATCTTCCACGAAGGTTTTGGCATAGGCCACGGCATCTACCGCTCGTTCAATAATCTTATCCTGAGTCGTATTGAATTTGAATTTGATATGGGATTCGGAGGTACCAATTCCGGTGTGGATTCTGGGTCGCTTGGCATGGACCAAAGCCTCAGCCGCCACTTTAATATCTTTCTTCACTGCCCGCGTCAATCCACAAACGGTAACATCCTTAACTAGTTTGGCAATTTCACTAACCGAGTGAAAGTCCCCAGGACTTGAAATGGGAAAACCTGCTTCTATGATGTCAACCCCTAGTTCTTCTAGGCGTTCCGCAATAATGAGTTTTTGTGTGGTATCCAACTTGCAACCCGGTACTTGCTCTCCATCTCTCAGTGTCGTGTCAAAAATTTGTACCTTATCTTTACCCATTCGTAAACTACGTTAAATTACTGTATTACGAATATATAGTAGGTAGGAGCCGCGGGGTTTTCGCAGCGATGGCCATTACAATGTTAAATTGTATTTTATAAACTTTAAGTTATTGAAATACAATGTTTTAAATTCTATTTTTTACGATGACAAATGCCCATAAGGACGCTTTGTTCGTTTTAATCAAATCCCTTTCCAAATCCGAAAAAAGGCAGTTCAAACTGTATGTCGGGCGTTTGGGTGTGAATGCTGATGCCAAGTTTTTGGCATTGTTCAATTTACTGGACAAAATGCGCGCTTATGAGGAAAAGCAGATTTTGGACAGTGGCATCGTAAAAAAGGCGCAGTTGTCAAACCTCAAAGCGCACCTGTACAAACAGATTTTGGTGAGTTTACGTCTAAATCCCGTGAATCAGAATGTCCGCGTTCAAATACGGGAGCAGTTGGATTTCGCTACTATCCTGTATCAAAAAGGACTGTATAAGCAAAGCTTGAAAATTCTGGATAAGGCCAAGAATTATGCCATTGAACATGAGGAAAAAAATGTCGCCTATGAAATTGTCGAGCTTGAAAAAATCATAGAAACCCAATACATAACCCGAAGTATACCTGACCGAGCGGATGAATTGGCAGTGCAGGCCAAAGAGCTTTCCACCCAAAACGTTATCGCTAGTAAACTTTCCAATTTGTCTTTGCAGCTCTACGGTATGATGCTGAAAGTCGGCTACGTGCGTAATGACGAGGACTTGCAAAGCGTTCGGGACTATTTTGAAGCACACCTGCCAGCATACAAGCCCAGTGATTTGGGCTTTCGCGAAAGACTTTGGTTGTATAAGGCGCATCTTTGGTACAGCCTTTTGACTCAGGATTTTCTATCCTCTTACCGCTACGCGAGCAAATGGGTAGACCTGTTTCACGACCATCCAGAAATGATTCGTTTGAATCCGGTTTTTTATCTCAAAGGGAACCATTACTTGCTGGAGTCTTTGTTTTTTGTAAAGTATGCTTCCCAATTTCGGGAAACCTTGGAACGTTTGGAGCATCATGTCAAAGAAGATGGTTTTCCGCAGAACGACAACATTAGTTCCCTGTCTTTTTTGTACATCAATTCCAATCGATTAAATCTTCATTTTTTAGAGGGGACTTTTGATAAGGGACTTTATCTGGTCAACATCATCGAGTACGGCATCAAAAAACACAAAGGCCGCATAGATGAGCATCACATCATGCTCTTGTATTACAAAATCGCATGCCTGTATTTTGGTAACGGTGACCACAAGAACTGTATCCAATACTTGAAACGAATTATATCCAACAAGAATCTGAAAATGCGCGAAGATTTAATGTGTTTTGCCCGAGTATTAAGTTTGGTGGCGCATTATGAAGCGGGTATGGATTATCACCTGGAAGTTCAGCTAAAAAGCACATACAAGTTCTTACTAAAAATGAACGATTTGCATGCGGTACAAAAGGAGATGATAAAGTTCCTAAGAAGTTTGGGCGACATCTATCCCGGAGAACTGAAAAACGAATTCCGAAAACTGCATACGGAGCTCAAGAAATACGAGAACCACCCTTATGAAAAGCGGGCTTTCTTGTACTTGGATATTTTATCATGGCTAGAGAGCCATTTGGAATCCAAACCTGTATCGCAAATTATTCGTGAAAAAGCCTTGGCAACTACTCGTTAGTTATTCGCAAGCAAGCCAAATTGCATTGGATGGGGTAGGAGCTGTAATGTCGATATCTGCTTGACTTACCGGATGCACAAAAGACAAACGGCGCGCATGCAAATGAATTCCCCCATCCGGATTGCTTCTTGAAGCGCCATATTTTAAATCCCCTTTAATATGAACTCCCAGAGCGGCCAGTTGCGCTCGTATTTGATGGTGTCTTCCCGTTTCCAACTGAATTTCAAGAAGGGAATACGACTTCAAGTGTTTTATGGTTTCAAAGTGTAAGATGGCCCTTTTAGAATCTTTGACTTCTTTTGGATAGGCATAAGATTTGTTTTGCTTAGGATTTCGTACCAACCAATGCGTTAGTGTATTTTTTTCCGGTTTGGGTGCAGGTTGTACCACGGCCCAGTATGTTTTATTGGTCTCACCTGAAGCAAACATCTTGTTCATACGAGACAACGCTTTCGAGGTCTTCGCAAAAACAATTACACCCGAAGTAGGTCGGTCCAGCCGGTGTACCACCCCTAGAAAAACATTTCCAGGTTTGTCGTATTTCTGTTTTAAAAAGGTTTTGACTACTTCACTGAGCGGAGTATCACCCGTTTTGTCACCTTGTACAATATCTCCACATTGCTTGTTTACCGCAATGAGGTGGTTGTCTTCATAAAGAACTTCCAGTGTGGAATGGTCGGTTGCTGATGCCACAGGGCGGGTTTAATACTGCTCTTTATCGTTGGGAAAGTCTTTGCTTTTCACATCCTCTACGTATTGGGAGATTGCACTACCCATTTCGTCATAAAGATTCATATAACGTCTTAAAAAGCGGGGATTGAATTCATGGGTCATGCCCAGCAAATCATGAACCACCAAAACCTGTCCGTCGACGCCACCACCTGCTCCAATTCCAATAATTGGGATGGATACGCTTTCCGCAACTTCTTGTGCCAATGCCGCTGGAATCTTTTCCAAAACCAAACCGAAACATCCAAGTTCTTCAAGCATTTTTGCGTCTTCCTTTAGCTTCTTTGCTTCTTGCTCTTCTTTGGCGCGAACGGTGTAGGTTCCGAATTTGTAAATGGACTGTGGCGTGAGACCGAGGTGTCCCATCACTGGAATTCCTGCTTGCAGAATCCTTTTTACAGAGTCTTTGATTTCAACACCACCTTCTACTTTAACCGCATGTCCACCACTTTCTTTCATGATTCGAATCGCAGAACGCAGCGCTTCTTTTGAATCACTTTGATAGCTTCCGAAGGGGATATCAACTACCACTAAAGCACGTTTCGCAGCTCGCACTACTGAACTGGCGTGGTAAATCATTTGGTCCAAGGTGATGGGTAGGGTAGTTTCGTGCCCAGCAATTACGTTGCTGGCCGAATCGCCTACCAAAATAACATCGACTTGTGCGGTATCCACGATTTTTGCCATAGAATAATCATAAGCGGTAAGCATGGATATTTTTTCGCCATTCTGTTTCATTTCAATCAATGACTTTACCGTTACCCGTTTGTATTCTTTTTTGGCAGTGGACATATTGCGTTTTTTCTATCGGCTAAATGTAAGCAGATTTGTTTAATTTCATTCGGAATCCAAAACGAACAACATGAGAAACAAAATCACTATTCTTTTACTCTTTTCCCTAACGCTTTTCGCAAGTGCGCAGATGGATGAAAAGACTTTGGTCCAAAAAACAATTGAAGGTTTCTTTGATGCCTTTCACAAGAAAGATTCTGTAGCGATGAAAAGCTTCGTTGCTGAAAACGTCGTTTTGCAAACCACAGGAAGAAACAAGGAAGGAAAGACCCTTTTTCAAACCACACCCATCGGAAAATTGTATGAATCCATTGTTAGTATTCCAGATAGTGTACAATTTCAAGAAAGACTTACCTCTTGGTCCATTCAGGTAGACCGAACCATGGCCAATGCGTGGGTGGGTTATGAATTTTGGCTAAACGATAATTTTAGTCACTGCGGTATAAATTCTTTTCAAATGGTCAACTTCGATGGGGAATGGAAAATCATTTACCTCATTGATACCAGGGGAAGGTCAGGTTGCTTAGAGGATTAAAGGCTCACCTCAAAATCGAATTCAATTATTTCACCAGGGGGTAATTGGTCCCAGCGGGCAAGAAGGGTAGTAAACTCTTGCCAAATTTGCTGTTGGGTAATTGCATTGAGTTGCGTTGGATAAGGAAGTTTGTGTTCTTCCAAAATCGGTTTTAGTGCCATGGATAAGTCCAAGGTTTCTTCACCAGATTGCCATTTTACAAGCAACAAATTCACCAAATGTTCCGTAACCAGTGATTCCGGAGGTAGATTTTGAGGAATTACGGTTTCAGGTCTTTGTTCTCGGGGTATCTCAAAGTCGGCAATGTCAATTCCTTTGGCTACCATTCCATAGAATGCATTTTCAAACCCTAAAATGGTTTCCACGATATAGTGTGCTAAATCATGCGCTTCCATTCCTGGATACAATTTCGCCCAAGAGGTTGAACCGTCCTTTCGAATACAAGTTAGGATACTGGGTTTGCCATCACCCTTTTTGATTTGGATTTTCATTTTAGCAATCACTAAGATTTACGCCAACCGCCAAACCGCCTTCGGAAGTCTCTTTGTACTTGCTGTTCATGTCCTTCGCCGTTTCCCACATGGTTTTAATCACCTTATCCAATGGTACTTTGGCATCCTCAGGATTGGTTTCCAAAGCGAGTTCTGCCGCATTGATGGCTTTAATCGCTCCCATTGAATTTCGTTCGATGCAGGGTACTTGAACTAATCCCCCAATAGGGTCGCAAGTAAGTCCCAAATGATGTTCCATGGCTATTTCAGCTGCTACGACCACTTGGTCAGGTGTGCCTCCAAGCAACTCGCAAAGGGCCCCAGCGGCCATGGCCGACGAAACGCCAATTTCAGCTTGACAGCCGCCCATGGCTGCCGAAATGGTGGCCCCTTTTTTAAAGACACTCCCTATTTCTCCAGCTACAAGCAAAAAGCGTTTGATATGCTCAAAATTGCCTTCGTGGTTTTCAATAACCAAATAATACATCAAAACGGCTGGAATTACTCCAGCACTGCCATTCGTGGGAGCCGTTACTACTCGTCCCATGGCTGCATTCACTTCGTTCACCGATAGGGCAAAACAGCTTACCCATTTAAAGATTTGACGAAACTTAACTTCGGTTTTGCGGATAGCGGTTACCCATTCTTCTGGGGTGTTGTAGGCGACATCTCCTTTTAGTTTTTCGTGCATTTGAAAAGCCCTGCGCTTTACGTTGAGCCCGCCGGGAAGTATCCCTTCTGTATGACATCCTTCATATATGCAATGCATCATGGTTTGCCAAATTCGTTTGAGCTCAGCGTCAATTTCAATATCGTTTCGAAGTTGGCGTTCGTTAGCCAATACAATTTCCCAAATGGGTTTGTTTTCCGCGCCGCAATGGGTGAGAATATCTTCCCCTTTGGCAATGGGCCAAGGGAATTTCGAAGATGTTGAACCACTTTGGATTTGTGGCGATTCATTTTCTTTTACGATAAACCCACCACCCACGGAATAAAAGGTCTCTTCTACTTTTGTTCCATCGGTGAGTTCGCCCAAAAAGCGCATCCCGTTGGCATGAAAGGGTAAAAATGATTTTTTGAAAATGATATGGTCCGACACAGAAAATTTCACCTTGTGTTTTCCACCCAAGGGTAAGGTATGTGTCTGTTCTATCGCTTCGAGATATGTTGGGATTTTTGAAGTCTCCACGGTTTCTGGGTTGGTATCAAGTAATCCCATGACAACCGCTATGTCAGTTGCATGCCCTTTTCCGGTCAACGATAGCGAACCATAGAGTTCGATAGTTAGTGTTTTCACCTTATCCAAAACTTGGGATTCGTTGAGTTCCGAAACCCATTCCCGAGCAGCGCGCCAAGGGCCCAAAGTATGGGAACTTGAAGGGCCTACGCCTATCTTGAGCATGTCAAAAACACTGATTCCTTCCATTGCTATTTATTGGTCGAAGCAAAGATAAAGTGCCCTTTTGAAAGATGCATGGAATATTTCATTTGAAGATATGACAGCTTGTCAGATTTCATGGCATGGCATGGTCATTGACCTTTTGAGCATGAAAATTTAGTTTAGATAATTACCATATAATTCAAGATAACATGAGCAAAATTATAGGAATAGACCTTGGAACAACCAACTCCTGCGTTTCCGTGATGGAAGGAAACGAACCTGTGGTTATTCCAAATGCTGAAGGTAAAAGAACGACCCCTTCAGTCATTGCTTTTGTGGAAGGCGGGGAAATCAAAGTTGGAGACCCTGCTAAACGACAGGCGGTCACCAATCCTGACAAAACAATTTATTCCATTAAACGATTCATGGGAAATAAGTTTTCCGAATCGCAAAAAGAAGCAAACCGAGTGCCTTACAAGGTGGTGAAGGGTGATAATGATACCCCAAGGGTTGACATTGATGGAAGACTATATTCTCCACAAGAGCTTTCAGCTATGATTCTTCAAAAAATGAAGAAAACGGCTGAAGATTATTTGGGTCAAGATGTAACGCGAGCGGTAATTACGGTCCCAGCATACTTTAACGATTCTCAAAGACAAGCAACAAAAGAGGCTGGTGAAATCGCTGGACTTACGGTGGAGCGTATCATCAACGAACCTACCGCCGCTTCTTTGGCCTATGGTTTGGATAAAAAAGACACAGACCAAAAAATCGTGGTTTTTGATTTTGGTGGAGGAACACACGATGTTTCCATTTTGGAGTTGGGTGATGGTGTATTTGAAGTATTGGCTACAGACGGAGACACCCACTTGGGTGGAGATGATGTAGACCAAAAAATCATTGATTGGTTGGCAGAAGAATTCAAGTCTGACGAAGGCATGGATTTGCGTGATGATGCCATGGCGTTGCAACGTTTGCGTGAAGCGGCCGAGAAAGCGAAAATTGAATTGTCATCTTCAGCACAAACTGAAATCAATTTGCCTTACGTAACCGCTACGGCAACTGGGCCTAAGCACTTGGTACGTACCTTGAGCAAAGCGAAATTTGAGCAACTTATTGACGATTTGGTAAAACGCACCATCGAACCTTGTGAAACGGCATTGAAATCCGCTGGTCTTTCAAAAAGTGATATTGATGAGATTATCCTTGTTGGAGGGTCAACGCGTATTCCTGCGGTACAAGATGCCGTAGAAAAATTCTTTGGAAAGAAACCTTCAAAAGGGGTGAACCCTGATGAGGTTGTGGCGGTAGGAGCTGCAATTCAAGGGGGTGTTTTGACGGGAGATGTGAAAGATGTATTGCTTTTGGATGTGACACCGCTTTCATTGGGTATTGAAACCATGGGTAGCGTGTTCACCAAGCTTATCGAGGCGAATACGACCATTCCAACGAAGAAATCCCAGGTGTTTTCCACCGCTGCGGATAATCAACCTTCCGTAGAGATTCATGTGTTGCAAGGAGAGCGACCCATGGCGGCGGATAATAAAACCATTGGAAGATTCCACTTGGATGGTATTCCACCTGCGCCAAGAGGAACACCTCAAATTGAGGTAACCTTTGATATTGATGCCAACGGAATCATCAAAGTTTCTGCAACAGATAAGGCGACTGGAAAATCGCAAGATATTCGTATCGAAGCTTCATCCGGCTTGACCGAAGAAGAAATCCAACGTATGAAGTCAGAAGCTGAAGCAAATGCTGAGGCAGACCAAAAGGCGAAGGAAAAAGCAGATAAGCTGAACGAGGCCGATGGGATGATTTTCCAAACGGAAAAACAACTGAGCGAGTTTGGGGACAAGCTTTCTGAGGATAAGAAAAAGCCGATTGAAGAGGCTTTGGAAGAATTGAAGAAGGCTTACGAAACCAAAGATTTGAACATCATAGACCCAGCTTTGGCTAAAATCAATGAGGCATGGAAAGTTGCTTCAGAAGAAATGTACAAGGCGCAAGCAGAATCAGCTCAAGCGGGTGATGCAGGTCCACAGGCCGATGCAGCCCAAGGCAATGCCAATGAGGGCGATAATGTTGAAGATGTTGATTTCGAAGAGGTGAAATAACACTTCAATTACATAAAGTAAAAGGGGGCAATTGCCCCCTTTTTTTGTATCCATACCATAAGTAGCATCAAGCTGCGTTTAGTTGTCGCGATTCCAACTCTCGCAGTTTCTCCAAAGCTTCTGATTTTGAATTTACGTTCAACTTTACATAGATGTTTTGAATGTGAAAGTTCACGGCACTTGGGGTTACACAAAGCTTGTCAGCAATCATTTTATAGGTAAAACCTTGTGTGAGCAGCTCTATAATCTGGTTTTCCTTTTTGGAGAATGTATCAAACGTTCTGGATTGAAAGGAATGAATGATTTTCTTCACAATATCATGTCCCAGAGCAGCACCATGCCGCTGTAAGGAGTCCATGGCATTGAAAAACCGCTCATGTTGAATCGGTTTGGTCAAAAAACCATCCGCACCGCGTTTAAAGGCTTCCCGAATTAGCGAAAAGTCACTTACTTCACTCATCATCAGAATCTTGGTGTTGGATTTGCGTTTGCGCACAAACTCAATTCCGTCAAGTCCTGAAATACCCGGCAAAGTAGTTTCTGAGACGATAATGTCCGGATACTTCCTAACGGGATGGGCCAATAAGTCACTTATCGAGCTATAGATTTCAAGTAATTCGTAAGCGGTAGAGTTGGAAAAATAATTTCTGTAGGTTTCATGTGTAGACATATCACTATCTACAATGACAATACTTGTCAATGATTTGTTCATGTTAAAAGGATTTGGGGGGATGTATCCCTTTTCAAAAAATTTGGGTAAAAAAAATGTCTAACCAAGTTCGGGAAGAACCTAGTTTTTGGGTCTGGCCTGTCCCTCCGATGTGTTGTAACTGCCTTTCCTTCCAAAAAAGAATGAAGGGGCACACACTCTTTTTTGGAGTGAGGAAAGGGTTACATTCTGGTGTACAGGTTACCTTGCCATTGTTCACAATAGCAGTCTGATAAACCAACTTGTCAAAAGTTATGTCTAACTAAAAAAATGGGATTGGGAACGGAGCGATGGGTTCGCTCTAGCTGTAGCAGGATTAAACATGATTTAAGATTTGGGTTAATACTATTTCAATAATGAAAGTACTATTTTTTCTGGGCTTACCGATAAAATGAGTCATTTTTTCGTTGAAATGCACTTTTGATTTTATCGATGAACGGGACGTTTTCGTCGGTAAAGAGTCGTAACTTATTGGTGGGCAGGAATTTAATAAAAACAAAAAAGGCACCTAATTGGTGCCTTTCCTGTTTTTAAAAATCGGCCAGAAGTGAAATAGTACAACCCGTCTTAAATGATAAACTGCCTGTTCCCCTTGTCCGTGTTTGTTGGCTATGGACATAATTAGGCAATATGATTATCAAATAACCCCCCAGGTGCTGACCGATTTAATTGTAATCCTGTACGCTTTTGCCTAGTTCGGTAAGTGGGGTCTTACTCGTCAAAAGAAGTACTGGAGTATTCCAATGTGGAATCGTCGTTAAGTAATTCATTCAATTTGTCTTCTCGGTTAGCGACCAAAGTATTCTTTTGCACATTTTTACCGTACGAAACAGTGTACTGGGCAATACTTTGATTGCTTCCTCTATTAGATACAACGTATCCCATACCCTTTTCAGTATTCAAAGCGATACTATAATCGTCTTTTTTACTGTTTATGTGCGAGCCAAGGTTAACCGAAGCAGTCAAATTACGCCGTGTAACTTGAGTAGCATATAGGTCAAGGCCACCATATCCTTTTCTTCCTGCAGAAGCAAAAAACAGTAGGGTACCATTGTGAAGGTTAGGATAGAGTTCATCTTCCTTCGTATTCACTTTAGGGCCCAAATTCTTCGCTACGCCAGCATCACCGTTGGAAGAAATCTCCGCAACATAGATGTCATACTTGCCATAGCTGCCACGCATATTGGAGGCAAAGAACAGTCTTTTACCATCTGCGGAGATCGCAGGATGCTTTGCCGAAGCATACTTCGGAGCGACGCTTACCTTTTTGGCGTTTTTCCATGTGCCATTCACATTTTCCATACGGTAAATCTCATGAATTGTCTCTTTTTTGGAAAAAACACCATATAAGGGTTTGCGGGAAACCGCCTTACTAAAGTAGGCCACTGTACCATCAGCCGTAACGGACATGGAGGGGACGTATCCGTCAATGGTACTCAGTTTACCCTGGATTTTGGTTTCCTTTCGGGTTTCATCTTGAAACGCTCGAGTTGTCGTATTGGCGACATATACCTCACGTATTCGAGATTTCAACTTATCCTTTTCACCAACTACGATAGGGGCAGAAACGTAGTCTTTGGCAAAACTGTATAAAGTCTCATAATCCAAGGTTAGGGATTCTTCTCCAGAGTTTTCCAGCAGCTTTTCATACCAAAAAGCAGCGGTTTCAAAGTTTTCTGCCAAGAAGTTGGCATTTCCTAAGTCTTGGAAAATCTCTACATCAGAATAGCCCTGGGTCAATAAATCCAGATAATCTTCGACGCGCTTGTTCGCTTCACTACTGTTGCGGTCGATAAAAGGTTCGTTGTTTTGGGCCTGCATGCCCACGCTGATCAAAAAGATACAAACCGCCAACAGTTTGTATGTCATTACTCGTATCATGGTATTAGATTTGGGGGTTAATACATGACAAAGTTCCGCAAAGGATTCATAAAATACTTATCAATTTTTCATAGGTTTTTACGTTTATCGACGAAAAAGTGCACTTTAACGAGTAAATTTTGCTGCTGGACGCTTGAAAATGTGTTTTCGAGTATCACACTAAACTTTCGTTTTACGGGAATTCAATTAAAACGCCCTACTGGTTTGTAGGTATTTTTGAAACGTTTTCCGAGAACGCAAGGTAAACTTCATACCTTTCTGATGGGTTTCGATACACCCATTTCATGAGACGATTCACATTTTTTTGTATTGGTTTTTTCAGTTGGGCTACGTGCTTTGGGCAGCGCAGTCATCAAAAAAAGGCGGACAGCTTACTCCAAATCATAAAAGAAACGGATTCAAAAGTCAAGCAGTCTTTAGAATATGGTCAACTGGCGCTTGTATATTCAGGTATAGATTCAGTTGCAGCGTTTGAAAGTGCGTTTCGTTCAAAAGAATTGGCTATAGCACAACGGGATACTTTCGCCATGGCCCAATCAGATTTCACCTATGGCGGATTATACCTCGACTATGGTGAACCAAAACGAGCAGAGCGTTTTTACACAAAAGCCAGAGACCAATTGGAACGTTTGATGGTCAATGACACTAGCAAAGCCCATCTTACCTTATGGGTTCGTTCTGTATTTGATATAAGTGTCAGTTTGGCTCACCAAGGACGCACGGAAGAAGAGTTGACCTTGATTCAAGAATTGATTCCTTACGCGGAAAAAATAGGATTGGATGCCATTCTAGGTCGCATCAATTCCAATTTAGGCATTCAGTTTTTCAATTTAGAACAATATGAAAAGGCCTATGGCTATTTCAAAAAAAGCGGAACCTATTACCGAAAAATAGGGGATTATCCCGCTTTGGTTTATGACCGCTTGATTTTTGCCGCTTGTCTCCAAGAAATGGATTCCTTAACTGAAATGAAATCCATTTTGGATGAAACACATGGGTTTTTGAAAAAAATGCCTTCTGCCCCCGAATGGTTCCTTTACCATCTCGTAAAGGGAGAGTACCATGCGGCGAAAGAAAACTATGGACTTGCGATAGCAAGTTTTGACCGTTCCAAAGAAGTATTAAAAGCACAAAAGCTATCCAACAAGTATGACCAACTCTATCTCTGCTACTATCAAGTCTATCAAAAAATGGGTCTTTTGGATGAAGCAGAACACTATTTGCAGTTGTATCTGACCAATTCAAAACGAAAAAATGAAGTTTTGCGTGTTTTGGATATTTATCCCAGCCTCGCCGAGTTGGAAGCACAGCGCGGTAATTTCAAAAAGGCCTATGAGTATTTGGGTGAATATCGTAACCTTAACGATAGTATCAGCGCATTGGGATTAATGGAACGCATCAACCAGCTGGAAATCCAATACCAATCGGAAAAAAAGGAACGGGAAATTCTTGAACTCCAAAACCAAAACAACGAGGCAGAAATCAGCTTGCAAAAAAATACGGCTCAACGGACGCTGTTGTGGTTCATTGCATTAATACTGCTTTGTCTCGCTGTAATCGGATACATGGCCTACCGTGCACAAAAACGAAAAACCCAGTTAGAGCAAGAGCAACATAGACAGGCGATGCAACTTTTGGAACACGAGCAAGAGTCAAAAATCTATGCAGCCATCAATAAAGGACAGGAACAGGAAAGAGAGCGTGTTGCAAGTGATTTGCATGATGGCCTTGCCGGACGACTTTCTGCAACCAGCATTCAACTCAAACAACTACAGCAGTGTAAAAACGTGAAGGGAGAGTTGCTACATTCCATTGAGAGCGCTACCTATAATGTAGACAATTCCTTAAAGGAACTGCGAAACATTGCACGTCACCTCATGCCCGAAACCTTGTTTAAGTACGGTTTGAAATCCGCAGTAGAAGACTATTGCTCCAGCGTGCAGGGACATCAACAACATGTCAAGTTCATTCTCCAATTCTACGATGAGGATAAATCCTTGGAAAGTAATATGCTGCTTACCATTTATAGAATCATTCAAGAATTGATTACCAACGCCGTCAAGCACGCCAAAGCCAAAGAAGTATTGGTACAGTGCACCATACATAAAAATACTATCAATATTACAGTTGAAGATGATGGAATAGGCTTTGTCCCTGAAATGAAGAAAGAAAGTTCAGGCTTGGGCTTAAAAAGTGTCCACGCGAGGGTAGCTTTATTGAATGGCTGTATTAAAATAGATTCAGAACCCAACGAAGGAACCCATGCAAACATCGAGATACCCCTTTAATCAAAAACAACCTATTATAAAGGTATTGATTGTTGACGACCATAATTTGGTTTTGGAAGGTCTTTGCTCTCTGTTGGCATCACACGAAGAAGTACAGGTTGTGGCTGCAGTAGATTCAGGCCATAAGGGATTGGACTATCTCAAAGCGCACCCAGTCGATATTGTTTTACTCGATATCAACTTACCTGATATCAAAGGAATGGAAGTATGTGGAATCATAGAATCGAAATTCCCAAGAGCCAAAGTCATTGCCTTGAGCACCTATAATAGTAGGAGTATTGTCAATCAAATGATTTCAAATGGTGCCAAAGGGTATTTGTTGAAGAACGTTGGGTCAGAAGAATTGAAGAAAGCCATCATTACAGTTGCCGAAGGTGGATGCTATTACGATGCTGAGATTCAAAAGACCATGGCTGATACGATTTTTAATACCATGCATCAACCACCGAGATTAACAAAGCGGGAAAAACAAATCATCAAACTAATTGCCGAAGGAAAAACCACGGCCAACATCGCCAGAGAATTATTCATTAGTCCGTTAACGGTTGAAACACATCGAAGAAACATCATGAAAAAACTAAAAATTTCAAATGTCGCGGCATTGGTCCGCGTAGCGATGGACAAAATGCTCATCTAACCTCTTTTCTAAAAAACTGAAAACTAAAATGTTAGGAGTTTTTCAAAAAACTCCCTGGGAATACTATGTCTAATTTTAATCTATGTGAAATGAAAAATGCAATCCTATGGTTCCATCTCATTTTGGTACTTTCTTGCCAATCAGATGATATGACCGAAGCAGGAGATTCAGCCCCCCAACAGACTGGAGAATCGAGTTATGACCCAAATCTGATACCCCCAAAAGATACCCCTGCAAATAACTTGTTGGCCAATTCAAGTTTCGAAAGTGATGGGGATTGGTTCCTTTGCGGGGATGCGGCTATTGAAACATCGCCTCAGAGCATTTCTGGTTCTAAAACCATGGTTTTGGGAAACCGGACAGTTTGCGAAGCAGCGGACGACGCTTTTTTCACCACTCGAAATGCCATAGTGATACAAACCCTTCCTATTGCAGAGCTGCCCGATGTGATGACCGTTTCGTTTTGGATAAAAACAAGTACTGGCATTCCGGAAGACGCATTTCGCGTTTATTTAACCAATGAGCCTGAAAAGTTTCTCAACAGTTTGGCAGGAGGCGATGCATTGATATCCTACTTTGATGAAACCACGTTCACCAATGAATGGTCACAAATAAAATTATTTTACGAACGGGATGATACCAATCTATTTATTCGCAACGATGGTACGCTGTCCCTGGTATTTCAACTAGAACCTTCTAAGTCCTATGACGCTGACATTTTGTTGGAACTGGATGATATAAAAGTATCGGAAGGAACTGAGCAATTCACGCAACCCGAACCGTTACCAGAAGCGCTGGTCTCGGCATTAGATACTGAAAGAATCTTGTTCCGCAATCTAACGAATGGAACCATTTCTTCCATGCGTTCCAATGGCGATGATGTCGTAAACTATACTGGAATTCCAACTGACCTATTGGCGGGAATACCGTCTTGGTATGATGCTGGGGTTATTAGTGTAACGGAGAAAACATTTAATCCGTTAACAGCTCCAGACCCAGGGACGATTTCCGCATCAGGAACTAATGTGAAACAATACCCTATTAAAGGGGGAGAGGCGACAACTGTTTATCAAACTTTCGGTGAGCCTGGCTTGGATACCGGCCTTCCCGATAATCCCAATAACAAAGAAGCCATTGACATTGAAGTACGTCGCATGGCTTGGAATAAGCAACAAAACCTTGGGGCACTCACCATTTGTGCAAGGAGTCGTTTTAATTTGTTCACCTCAGATGACGTCTGCAACATTGTATTGGTCAACCGCGATACCTTCGAAGAAGTAGGGACTATTCAAGATGGCTTTAATGCGGTATGGTCCAGCACAGGAAGGCTGGCTTACTATTGGGACAATGCCATCTTTATTTCAGAACTGTCTAATGGTACAAGTACCGGGCGCGAAGTATACCGAAATACAGCAATCAGTGGACTCCTTCAAGAAGTAGATTGGTCTCCCGACGGAAATAAGTTGGTCTTTGCTGAAAAAGGAAATGGCGCGGGTTTTATAAATGGAAGCTTTCAAACCTTTTACACTATAAAGACGCTGGATGTTAACACCAACAAAGTTGAAGTACTATTGTTGGTAGACCATGGCATGCTTTCAACCAATCTCTCTTGGTCTCCTGACGGACAATATATTTTCTACAGCTTGACGCAAGCCTCTGAACAAACTAAAATATGGTGGTTGGAGGTTGCCACAGGGCGTACAGGCCCATTGACCACAAAAATTGATGCTGCTTCAGCGTATTGGTTGAAATAGTTTTCTATTGGTTTAGTTAGTTTCTTCTGAAAGCCTCGAAAGAGGCTTTTGGTATTTGTATAGGAAAAGTCCCTATCATTTTGCGAGATGTTCAAGCAGTTTCCAAATGCTACTAAACAAAAAATAAAAGCCAACCTCGCATAACCCCAGGTGCTAGTGGTTTCATCGATAAAAGGGCGCTTTTTGACTAATTTAAAGTTGCCTTGAAACATGCAGAAAGACAAAATAGTATTTTTCAGCAACCATACTCCAAACTTTACCTTTATAGTTCTTACCCTTCAGTTTGCTAGGAAACCAAACTAACGCAACTGAAAATGAAAGACCTTTTAAAAGGTAAACTAACATACCAGATTCTTTCTTTGGTATGCTTTCGACACTTCTTTTTCGATTTTTTGGGTCGCTTTTTGGCTAAGCGAAATGCGCTTGTTTCACAGGCGTATCATTTTTATGTATTTCCCCCTTTCCTAATAATTACTAACCCCCCTTTAAAACTACATCCCGCACGATTATGAAAAAATTAGTACTGTTTTTATCGTTGGCTTTTGTTACCTCCATTACATTAGCCCAAAGCTTTTCGTATATCGAAGACTTTGACACCTATGGTACAGGTGATTTGGGCACCCTCTCTTCTGATTGGGCACCCGAAGGTTCAAACCCTCAGATTCCAATAGTAAATGAAGGTCTTTCCCCAGGCACAACGCATTCGTTGGACTTTAATGGTTTTACCACAGTCTTTGATTATCAAGCCTTGATAAACAACCCCGTTGATTTGACGGCCAACGTTCCCTTTTATTTTGGAGTGTATTTCAAAATGGAAACCATTGGAGGTGGAAACAACAATCGCATACGCGTAGCGATACGGGTTGATGACGATGTGGCCGGTGACCAATGGATTCGTGAAATTATAGGAAGATATGGTGGAGCGGTCAAAGCACGCTTGGGGCTTGGCTCTTCCAACTCGAATCATGGTGAGGCAGATGTGTATGAAGGACAACTGCTTCAATTTGTGGTAAAAGGCGTTTGGGATGGCGTCAATACCATAACCTATAGTTATACGCTTTCTCCAACTTTGGTTGAAACAGACAATACTTGGATACCCGCCACAACTTCACATTCTACTACCGGTACACCAAGTTTGGGAAGAATATTTATCAGCAATACAAGCACTGCTAACCTAGGAAAGTTGGGTCCTGTTCGATTGAGCACGACCTACACAGAAGTAGTGGATGAGGTTTTGGATAGTGAACCTTCCGCAGCCTTCAGTGCTACAATTGATGAACTACAAGTTGACCTCGATGCATCGGCTTCAGTGGATGATGGCACTATTGCGAGTTATGAATGGGATATGGGCGATGGGCAATCCCGCTCTGGACAAATTTTGAGTTACACTTATGCAGCCGCTGGAACATACACCATCGAACTTACAGTAACGGACGATAATGGAGGAACGGACCAAACTACACAGGAAGTGACGGTAGAGGCACCTTTTGTGGCCACTTTTCCATATCAAATCAATTTCCAAAATGAAGCTACAACTCCTCCAGCCGGATACCTTAAAGATTTTGGAGAACCCTATGGGGCAAAAACTGGGGGGCTTACGTATGGTTGGATAACCTTGGCAGATGGCACACCCATTGACTTGACCACACCGAGTAGTGGTGTAGGTCGAAACCGAAACAACGCAAATGTATCTGATTTACGATTGAACACTCTTGTTCACATGCAAGGGAATGATATCGCAGGTTGGACGGGGAATCGTTCGAATGAAGGCGTTTGGGAAATTGAAGTGCCCAACGGATGGTATGAAGTTACGGTAAGTGTTGGAGACCCCAACCAAGATGGACAAGTTTCAGAAACCCCTGACCATTTTATCCGAGTTGAAGGCGTTACGGCTATTGAGGTCTACGATGTGGATTCTGGCTTGCCAAATGGTGACCCAGGACGTTTTACATCTGGCAGTGCCATTGTTCAAGTGACTGATGGAAAGCTAACTATTGATGCAGATGACCCATTAGCCAACAATACTAAAATCAACTATGCCATTATTGCGGAAACCACTCCGCTTTTGTCTGAAACGGATATTCTTACCTTCAGTTTGCCTGATCAAACTGGTGATGCCACCATCGATGCTTTGGCGCACACGATAGCGATTGAAGTCACCTCTGGAACAGAATTGTCCACTTTGGTACCTGCGTTAACCGCTTCGGCAGGTGCTTCAGTGATTCCAGCATCAGGTGCTACGGTGGATTTTTCAACTTCACCAGTAGATTTTGTAGTGACCGCTGAAGATGGTGTGACAACCCAGTCTTGGGCAATTACGGTCACCGAAGAAACTATAGTGGTTCCTGTTTACGAAGCGCATATCAATTTCCAAAACAGTGCGGTAACACCACCTGCACCATATCTTGTGGATTATGGTAAAGAATTTGGAAATGCCAACAACGAAATTGTTATTGGAACAGATTCCTACACCTATGGTTGGAAACTAGCTTCCAATAGTACGCCTATCGATGCTTCCAATGAAGCTGCAAATAACGGTGATGGGGTAGGTCGAAACCGATTGGGGAATGGATACGCCACGGCAACGGACCAAGAAAAGTTAGAGGGAACCTTGGTTCATTTCCAAGGAGATAACATTCGCAGCAATACGGGAGCCGCTTCCTGGGCGGGACAGCCTAGAGGGAATGAACTCATCTGGGAACTTGAAATTCCAAATGGAACCTATGCGGTGACCATAAGCCTTGGAGACCAAAGCTCTGGAATTGATAGTAGACATAGTATCACCGCAGAAGGGTATACTGTAGTAGCCGCTTTTGTGCCTACCCCTTCTGAGAATCGTTCCGGTACCATTGTGGTTTCCGTACAAGATGGATTGTTAACCCTCACTGGACTAGGAGGTTACAATTCAAAAATCAATTACATCGATGTTGTAGAATCTACGGATACACCGGTGAGCGGGGTCTTGACGTTTGCACCTAACCCTGAGAGTATTTCTTTGGAAGCAGGCGCTACGGGAATCCTATCAAGCACACTATCCGGCACAGGCGCTACAGACATCGGCCTTGCCATTCAAGACAATATCAACACCACGAATAAGAACTTCACAGGGACCAACGATTGGTTGACCCTTCCTAACCAAAATACTTTAGGGCAATTCGATTTTGACGCCAGTGCTACGGGACTTGCTTCGGGAGATACCCGAAACAACATTATTGTTGCAACCGCCCAAGGTTTTCAACCCGCATCTTTAGCCGCTGACTTAACGGTAACGGATGCGCAGGTTGTGGATGTCACCACGCCATTCCGTTTGAATGTAGCGGGTGCAGCATATGACCGCGCTGGAGACCTATACAGTGCTGATGATGCGTCGTATTTGGTCGAAACCCAACCCACCACAGTCTCTACTACGGCTTACACGCCATATACTGTGCCTGGAGGACATCAAGATTTGTACTTCCCGAGGCGTTTCGGTCCAGAGTTTAGTTACGTTTTTCCTATCGCGAATGGCACCTACAATGTTGCTATTCATATGGTGGAAAACTTTCAGACCGCTGCAAACGCCAGAATTTTTGATGTATCCATAGAAGGCGAAGTCAAAATTGATGACATTGACCTTTTCGCTACTTACGGTAAGGGCGCTTTAGGCATTCAAACTTTCGAAGTGACGGTAGCTGATGGCACTTTGGATATCGACTTCCTATCTAGTGTCAATAACGCTATCGTTCAAGCGATTGAAATCCTTCCAGTGAGTTTGAATGATGAAACGGATATCCTCACTTTCGCTTTCGCGGAAGAAACGGGAACAGCTTCAATCGATGACCAAGCACACACGGTTTCGATTGAAGTTGATAACGGTACTGACTTAAGTACATTGGTTCCAACCATAACTCTCTCAGATGGCGCAATGGTTTCACCACTGTCTGGTGTGGCCAATGATTTTAGCAGTAGTCCAGTGGAATACGTGGTAACGGCCGAGGATGGTGTTACTTCACAAGAATGGAACGTGACCGTAACCGTGGCGGCTCCTGTCAACACTGCACCTGTCATTTCCAGTGCTGCTGCGGCTGATGTTGCGGAAAATAGTTTGGCTGTAATTAATGTCGAAGCTTCTGATGACAATGATGCAGAAGGTGCTGGACTTGTTTTTGCCTTCAATGGAGGTGTGGACGACGCACTCTTTACTATTGATGCGGATACCGGCGAGATTAGTTTCATCAACGCTCCTGATTTCGAAATTCCACAAGATGATGGAGAGGACAATATTTATGACATTAAGATTATTGTTACCGATTCAGGAACCCTATCTGCGACTCAAGATATTGCAGTCACAGTTACCGACATTGACGAATCAGTGCCTTGTACGCCTATAAGCACTTTGAATTGTGAAGATGTCGTAGTGAGTCTACCAGTAAGTTTTGATTTCTCTGGTGGTGTAGCCAATACTTTGAACGACACCAATGGTTTAGGAACTGGCTTTACTGCGGTGCTAGAACATTCTGAAGCCAGAAGAGCGGGAGACTTGGCGATTTCCAATACCGACGTAAATGGTTACGAACCTTCACTATTGACTTTAGGAGGTGGTACTTTGGATATTGCATCCCAAGCTGGAATTTCTTTTCAAGACCCACCTTCAAGTAGTAACAATAACAACCAAGTAAATTCACTTGGCGTTGGGTTTACAGGTGTAACCAACACCTTAACCATAGAGACCAAACTTCTTGGAATTACCACCGGTGGAAGTGCCGCGCAAGCCGGACTTTGGTTTGGAATTGACGAAGATAATTTTGTAAAGCTCAACGTCAATAACAACAATGTTGAACTTCGCAAAGAAGTAGGTGGAATCTCTGGAACGGGGGGTGGAACCCTTGACCAGATTCAGGTAAATGGAGTCGGGGTTTCGGGAGAAGACGTAACGCTCCGCTTGGTTATTGACCCAGTTGCCGAAACCATGACAGCATTTTATGCCATCGGTGAAGGTGCTTTTGTTCAAGTCGTTAAGACTGGTCTGAGTGAAATGACACTCCCCGCGGAATATCTGAATGGTCGCGATTTGAACCCCGCCACCCAAGATGTTGCCCTAGCCGGGATTTACGCCACGCATAGAAATGGAACGCAGTTCACGGCTTCGTTTGATAGTTTCTCGGTGACCGAGGCGCAAACGCCCTTGGCTCTCTCTTTTGACCAAAACACCTTGGATTTTACTGCTGAGCAAAACGAAATTGTGGCAGCACAAATCGTTCAATTGTTAGCGTCAGAAGGAAGTCCTGAAGTAGTATTTCAAGATGACCCAGATGCTTCTGAATGGTTGTTGCTTCCCACCACAAATACAACTGGAGCGGTCGAATTTGGGGTAAAAACTGATATCTCACCGGGCTTTTATACAACAACCGTTTTTGCCATTGACCAGCCCGATTTGGGTTATGAAAATGCTTCGATTACCATAAATCTAACCGTAACCGAACCCAATAACGATTTTGCAGCCAAAGTAAACTTCTCTACGGCTGGCGCACCTACTCCCGCGGACTATATCAAGGATGCTGGAGAGGCTTACGGTGATCGAGGCAATGGATTGAATTATGGCTGGTTCGAAACGGATGGAACAACACCATTGAATGTGGCCGCCAATGCGAGAGCAAGAGGTGTAGGTGGGGTTGATGAAAGAGTCAACACCCTGATTCACATGCAATATGGAGATACGGGAGGAACCAATGGAACCGCAACGGAAGGGATTTGGGAAATTGAAGTGCCCAATGATACCTACTTAGTACTTATTGGTGCGGGAGACCCAACCCTTGACGGACCAGGAACTGAGCCCACGCATCGAATTAATGCGGAAGGCGTCAACATCATCAACGATTTTGAACCCACAGGTCCCGTTGGTGCAGCTACACGATATACTACCGGTTCTGCGGTAGTAACCGTAACTGACGGGCGATTGACCTTGGACGCCAGTGGAGGTTTCAATACCAAAATCAACTATGTTGATATTTCCGTAGCGGATAATGTGCCACAGGCGCCTCGCGTCGTGGGGGTTATTCCAAATGACAACGCGACGAATGTTTCCGTAAACACAAGTGTTTCGGCCAACAATCTTTTCTTACCCAACTTCGACGGAAATGGAATTGCAGGTGTGAACAACACTACCATAACCAGTTCAACAGTTCGCTTACTTAAGCAAGGTAGCGTAACACCAATTGGAGCTACAGTAAATGGTACCGGTGGAGGTGATGCCATCAATTTGGTACCAAATCTTCCTTTGGAAGCCAATACCACTTATGTATTTGAAATTGATGGAGTAGAAGATACTGCTGGAGAGACCTTCGAGTTCTTTACTTCATCCTTTACCACCGGCGGCGGAAACACAGGAGGTAATACTGACTTGGATAATGTTTCCTTTACCAATGAAGGGGTTGTTGGTTCAGCAGGAAATTACGCTACGCTTACCATCGGACCTGATGGCAAGTTATATGGACTTCAAATTTCTGGAGATATCCACCGTTGGACGATGAACGCAGATGGTTCCTTATCAGATGAAGAAGTCCTAACTGGATGGAAATCTTCCTACGGAGCTCGGGCCGCAATCGGATTGGCATTCGACCCAGCTGCTACACCAACAAATCTAATCGCTTATATTTCACACCAATCTGGTGTTTTGAGCAACGCACCTGATTGGGATGGTAAAATCTCAAGAATTTCAGGAGCTAACCTTGAAAGCGAACAACTTCTCGTAACGGATTTACCCCGTTCATTAAGGGACCACCTAACCAACAGTATAACGTTCCGTCCTGGAGAAAACAATGCACTCTACTTTAATCAAGGTAGTAACAGTGCTGCAGGTGCCCCAGATAATGCGTGGGGTAACCGTGAAGAAAGCCTATTGTCGGCGGCGACGCTAAAATTGGACTTGTCTCTTTTACCTGGGACGCTTCCATTAAACGTACGCACAACACGTGACATTGATGCTATAAAGGCGGTAAATGTGAATTCTCCAACTTTAGATGGTCTTTACAATCCATATTATGTCAATGCACCATTGACCTTAGTTGCCACTGGGGTACGAAATGCATACGACTTGTTGTGGCACTCCAACGGACAACTGTATATTCCAACAAATGGAACAGCTGGAGGTAGTAACGCACCGGCTTCCATCGATGATATGTATCGTCCAGATGGTACGATTTATGACCACGATGACGTAAGCGGTAACTATCCGGTTATTCCAGCGTCAAACAACAACAATACCCAACGCGATTGGCTCTTCCGAGTAGACCCTAACTCTGGTATAGGGTATTATGGACATCCAAATCCTTTTAGAGGTGAGTTCGTATTGAATCGAGGTGATGCCGACGTGAACAATGCGGTTTACGATAATGTTCAAGCAGATATCAACTATCGTGGCGCGGCCTTTGATTTTGAATTCAACAAATCTCCCAATGGCGTTATTGAATACCGAAGCAATGCTGAAAACGGAAATCTTCAAGGGGCAATCCTAGTCGTACGTTACAGTGGTGGTAGTGATATTATCGCTTTGGTACCTGATGGTCCTAATGGGGATATTGCGACTTCCAAAATTGGTATCCCAGGATTTACCGGATTCCAAGACCCATTGGATTTGGTAGAAGATGTGACTACCGGTAACATTTATGTATCGGATTATGGAAGACGTCAGATTGTTTTGCTTAAACCAAACAATCAGTCTAGTCCAACGCCAGTTATTGCTTTGAGCGAGGATACTTTTGTAGGTGATGCCATCGCAAGTGGAAACAATACAGCGACCCAAGAAATCACACTTTCGAATCTGGGTAATGCGTTACTTGAAAGTATTTCCGCAGAGATCACTGGAGCGGATGCGGCACAATTCTCGGTACAGTCATTGCCAGCAAGTGTGGCATCCCAAAACTCCGGTTCGTTTACGATTGTATTTGACCCAACCTCTGTAGGACCTAAGTTCGCTCAGTTGACTATCTCCGGCGATAATGCTACTTCCGTGGTTATGGATTTACAAGGACTTGGTAAAACCGGTGTTGGTGGGGCCAATGAACCTTCTTTACAATGGATTTTGGATACCCATTTGGGATTAGCCGCGATAGATGTTGGTGACACGGATGATAGCACCAACCTTATCAATTTGCCAAATGGAAGTAGTTATAATGACCTTTTGGGAGATGAAATTGATGCACAGTTGTTCGAAAGAGCAGTTGACGCACCGGTTACTTTGGAAGTACTCGGCGTTTATGGTCCCGAAGCAAATAATCCTATTGTAGCTTTCGGATGGTATCCATCTGGTGATGCTGGTTCTGGTACCGAATTGTTCACTGTTGAAAATACTGTATCCGGAAACGGCCAAACCCTGAATCCAATTATTACAGGCCAGTTGGAATTTGACCCAGGGGTTCAATCCTTTGGTTTCTTCAACCGTTGGCCATTCTTTAATAACAGAATTTTATATAGCGAAGATGCGTTGAATACCTTTAATGGTGCCATTCCGCATCATGTCCGAGTGTATCCCTTGCCAGGTGAGCAAGATGCCTATGTCATTGCTACAGAAGAACATATTTCTGGATTTGACTATCAAGATATCGTGGTCATTGCGCGCAACGTCCAACCGGTTGATAATAGCATCGTAGGATGCAGCCCTATTAGTACTTTGGAATGTGATGAACTTGCGGTATCCGTACCATTCAACTTAACATTTGATGGCACTGAAGGCGGTCTTTCCAACACTGGTTTCACCATGGTGGATGCTCCTTCGGAAAGAATTGCTGCCGATGGGCCTATTTCAAATCCGGATGTTCCAGGGTATGAACCAAGTCAAATTACGGTAGCATCTGGTAATCTTACTTTAGTTGCGAACAAGGGTATCGCCTTTGTAACTAATGACAGCAGTACAGAGGTCAACTCACAAATCAATACCCTAGGGGTAGGAGTTTCCGCCGGAACTTTGGGTAATTTCAGTATCACCACAACTATTGTGGAACCCTATACCGATGGAACAAATAACTCCGAACAAGCCGGTGTTTGGTTCGGTTTGGATGAAGATAATTTTGTGAAATTGATTGCCAACGCAGGTGGAGGTGTAGAACTCCGCTCAGAAGTTGGAGGCGCTTCCGGACCTGATGACCAAGTTATTAGCAATGTTGCCGGACTGAATACCAGCACTGTCACGCTAAGACTTTTCGTAGATATTGACAATGACTTGCTTACGGCTTTCTATCAACTTGATGGAGCGGAGGAACAAGAACTAGGTTCATTGCCATTACCTGCTTCCTATATTACAGGAAACGCTTCATATAGTAATCTCAGCTTCGCAGGAATCTTTGCATCCAAGCGAAGAGAGGCAGCAGGCACTGAAGTGTCCTATACCTTTGAAGATTTTGCGATTACCTCGGATAATCTAGTAACCTTCCAACCCGTAAAAATCAACTATTCCTTACCAACTGATGTACCACCAGCAGGTTATGAGGTAGATTCTGGTTTGGGCTATGGTTTGCGCACCAACGGTTTGACGTATGGTTGGTTGACTACTGACGGACAAACTCCGTTAGACGTTTCTACCAATGCTAGAAACAGAGGTGTTGCAGGAATAGACATCTTGAGAAATACCCTTATCCACATGCAATACAATGACGTGGGTGGAAATAATGGAGTCAACATAGAGGCCATCTGGGAAATAGAAGTGCCCAATGGAACCTATGACGTTGTTGTTAATGTAGGTGACCCTACGGTAGACGGCCAAGCAGGAACTTCACCTGAACACAGTATTAACGTTGAGGGCGTAAATATTATTGATAAATATGCCCCAGTAGGACCACAAGGGGATGATGGACGATTTACTTCAGGAAGTACTTCGGTAACCGTCAACGATGGTCGTTTGACGATTGATGCATTTGGTGGTTTCAACACGAAAATTACATCACTTGAAATTTCACAGTCCTCTTCTTCCGGACAACCTTTCTTTACAAATGTTACCCCAGCGAACAATGCAGTTAATGTTGCGTTGGAAGACTTCCAAATCAATGTGGAACTGGTCGTGCCGAACGGATATGAGTTGGACGAAGGCACCTTGGCCGGAAACGTAAACCTTTTTGAAGTAACCGGAGGCGGAGAAGTATTGGTACCCTCCAATTCCAATGATACCGGTGGGGGAGATGCCATTACGCTCACACCGCTTGGGGATTTGAAAGAGCTGACAACTTACATCTTCCGATTGAGTAGTGACATTGAAGCCAATTTAATTGGTGATGTTAATGATAGATTGGCATTCCAGGCCTTTGAATCAACCTTTACGACTGGAGAATTTGACGACACTGTTATTCCGATTCGTGATTTGACGGGAGTAGAATTCACTAAAGTGTTCGGTGAAGCTACTTTGGGAACTGGTACGGAAAACCTAAGATTCTCAAGTTTGGCGATTGGCCCTGATGGAAAATTATATGCAAGTACCATTGGTGATTTCCAATCTGACGGTAAAATCTATCGTTGGGACATGGCTTCAGATGGGACGCTTTCCAATTTGGAAATTTTATCTCCTGAACTACAAGGATCACCACACCCAGTGACTAACGCGGCAGATAACAACAATCGTTTGATAATCGGATTTGCTTTCGACCCTGCGGCTACGGCTGACAATCTCATTGCATACGTAACGCATAGTAAAGCTTCGGTAACAAATGGTCCTGAATGGGATGGTAAATTGACACGACTCTCTGGTCCGAACTTGGCCACGGTTCAAGATTTGGTAATTCACTTGCCAAGATCGACCAAAGACCATTTGACCAATAGTATCGCCTTTGATGATAACGGGGATATGTACATCAACCAGGGTAGTAATTCCGCTGGTGGTGAACCTGATGCAGCATGGGGCTTCCGTCCAGAACGCTTGCTCGCAGCTGCGGTTCTAAAATTAGAGTTGGACAAACTACCAGGAACACTGCCATTGAGTGCTTTTACAACGGATGATATTTCGGTAATTAACAGTGCTTCTGCCAATAGTTTGACGATGAGCAATGGCACGTACAATCCGTATGCGACCAACGCACCACTGACCATTTTCGCTACGGGAGTACGTAACGCATACGATTTGGTATGGCACAGTAACGGATGGTTATACGTTCCAACCAACGGAACAGCAGGTAACAACAATACTTCACCAAATTCGCCATCAACTGATGACTATACACTAGCGCGTCGTATTGATGGTTTGACCAGCATTCCCGATGTTCCTGCCTTGAATGGAGGCGAAACCCAAAAGGATTGGCTGTTCAAAACGATGGGGGGAACCTATCACGGACATCCAAACCCTTATCGCGGTGAGTTCGTATTGAACCATGGAGGGATTTCGTATAGTGGCCTTCCAGGTCAAGCAGAGGCTTCTTATGTAGATGTAGCGAAGTATCCCGATGATTTGGGTCCCGACCCGAATTATTTGGAGCCTGCCTACGATTTCGGAAAGAACAAATCACCCAATGGGGTAATAGAATATAAGAGTGACGCCTTTGAAGGCAAACTACAAGGACTTCTTTTTGTGGTGCGCTTTAGCGGACAAGATGATATTTTGGGGATGGACCCCAAACCAACCGGAGATATTCAAGAAGCCTACAATAGTATTCCTGGACTTTCTGGTTTTGATGACCCATTGGATGTAGTGGAAGACCCACTCACGGGGAATATGTATGTTTCGGAATATGACCGAGATAATAATGGAACGGCAAGGTTGACATTACTTCGCGCTGCAATTCCGGCTTCGACAGGACCCAAGATTGCTTCCGTAGAAGATGAGTTGATTTTTGAAATCACTGTGAATAACGATGGTGAAAATACCGATACCAAAACCATTGAAATCGCAAATGAAGGCAATGAAGCCTTGAACATTTCCGGGGTTTCCATTACGGAAGCGTTCGGTAGCCAGTTCAATGCTGTTACACCCGCCGCACCTCAGGTTATAGCACCGAATGAAAGTGTAGAATTCTCAGTGACGTACGCACCGGATTTGGATGGTACGGACTTGGGTTATCAAGAAGCTACTTTGGTATTTGCTAGCGATGATGAAAACACGCCTAGCTTTGAAATCGGACTTCATGCCTTGAAAAAAGCTGGATTTGAAGGAGGCGAAGAACCACCATTACAAGATGTCGTAGATGCTTTGGGCATTGGCATCGATGTGGGATGGACAAACTTAGCTAACGGAACCGGCCCTGACCCACTAGGGGATGAGGTTGAAGTAGAACGTTGGATTAAGTCCTCTAGTGCACCGGTAACTTTGGTTCCGGTAGGGAGATATTCTCCAGGAGAACTCTTGCCTTTCGGATGGTATACCAATGACGGTAGTATCGCATTGAACGAAATAGGAGCCTTGGCTGATGGATTGGCCAATGCCCAAACTTTGTTCCCTCCTCTGGAAAGTGGTTCGACCAGTTTTGACCCTGAAGGAGCCGTATTTGGAATCTATGTGGATTCAAATACCTTCGGAAGAACCAACTACACGGAAGACGCAATCAACACCGGTGGTGTTGCACATAGAACAAGAATCTATCCTAACCGAGATAGGGAAGGAAATGATATCCCTAACAGCTACTTGATTGCTTTTGAAGATGCTACCAATGGAGATTATCAAGACTACATTTTCGTCTTAAGTAATGTGGAGCCTTTCGAGGATGGTACTTTGGCCTTGTCCTTTACACCAGACCAATTGGATTTCACGGTTGCCATAAATCAGGAAACGGTTCCAACGCAATCCACAACACTTTCAGCAAATGGCGGGTTGACAGGAAGTAGTGTTTCACTTGAGGCTTCCGAACCTTGGGTAGTTCTTCCACCGGACGGATTAGGTAGTTTGGATATTGGAGTAGATACGGACGGTTTGACTATCGGAAGTTATTCCGCAACGGTTACGGCATCGGCTCTAAATTATGTTAGCGCGGTTGCTACCATAAATCTTGAAATCACCAATGAAATTGTTTATACCTATCAATTCAACTTCCAAGATGTCGACGATGTCGAAACATCTCCGGTAGGATATATTGATGATGTGGGTAATCCATTTGGAACTCAAACCACTTCTTTGGGTGATTTGAACTTTGGCTGGGTACTTCCTGGCACAGAAACACCGGCAGATGCCACCGAGAATGGTAGAAACCGTAATGACGGCACTGACGATGATGCACTATTGAAAACCTTTACGATTATCGGGCACAGAAGCACAGGTACGTTCCCAACTTTGGATTGGTTGGTAGAAGTACCCAATGGGCAGTACTATGTCAATGTTAGTGTCGGCGACCCGAACTTTACCGATAGTAATCATGTTTTGGATGTCAACGGAGTAACCGTTTTGGATTTTGACCAAGAAAATGACACTAATAATTTGGTGAATTTCGACAATACAGAACTTGTTGAGGTTACCGATGGAACCCTAAGATTAAGTCTAGGTGCCACTGGTGTAAATGCCAAGCCAAACTACATTCGCCTAGCGCCGTTCGATAGCGAGCAAATACCACCGCTTGTAACCATTACACTTGATGGTAATAGTAGTGCAGAAGGCGTGTATCGAGGGTTGGTTACCGCAACGGTTCAGGCAGAATCACAGAATTCCAGTGCTGTGGAAAGTGTGGAATATCAAATCAATGATGGACCTGTCCTTACCTATATTGACCCAATTGAGATTTCAGATGAAGGTGATTATATATTGAAGGTCATCGCTACGGATGGTAATGGAAACGTAACCGAGGAAACCGAAGAATTTAGTATTGAGGCACCATCCGGTGCGATTTTGCAAGTTGAGAACCTCACCAAGATTCCGGAAACTACGGATGGTATTCCGGCGGAAGACTACTTTACCTTCCATAATGTTGGAGCCACTAGAGCTAATGCGATAGTCAACTTTAGTAACACGATGCGTGTGAACAACACGGGTACGGGTAACCTGATTATTGATGAGATTCAACTGCCATCCACGGCAAACTTTGAATTTGTACTCCGAGATTTTGATGGTAATGAAGTAGCGTCACTTCCTGCTACGGTAGAACCGAACGAATACTTGGATGTTGAAATCGACTTTATCCGACAGACCGGGGGCAAAGGACTTTATATTGAAGAACTGACCTTGGTAACCAATGCTGATAACGGCTTGGATGGAAAAGTGACTTTGAACGGTGCGTATATGTCGGCGTTTGAAGGAAACAACGAGTTGACGGCGCAGGAGGTTGTAGAGGCCTTTGGTTTCCAAACCAATACTTTGAGTATTGTCAACGATAACGGGACCATTACGCCTCAAAATACGAATCCTGCTAGACCAAGTTCAAATTATCCACTTGAGGAGAACGTGAATGCAGGTTACGAAGGAGATTTGGTACTTTCAGAAACCTTCGTGCAAGCGGACCCTGCTAAATCTGTTCGAGGTATTCAACTGGCTGCACTACATGGCTTTGCTACCAATGGGGCAGAATTCATTCAGGCCAATAATAATTCCCGAGTTGGAGGAATACTCTTCAACCACAATTCGAATTATTACCAAACGCTTCTGCCAAAGAATAATTCGGGCGATATTAATTATGACGATGCCGCTAATATTACAATTCCATTCAGAATCAAGGTGACAACCTATACGACTAGTGGTCAAGGAGATGATGGAAATGGCAACCCGGCACTCCTTGGGGTAAGGGTTTTCAAAGTAGTGGATAGAGATGGCAATGTTGTCCCGAATGAGTATATCGTGGTTCAAGATTTCATTGGAAATTCTGGTTGTGGCGCAGGTTCGGCCAACTGCGATTGGAATGACAACGTATTCCTGTTCAAGAATATTCGACCTGAAGCAGTACCAAGTTCCTCTGCCATCGATGATATCTTGATTGCGGTCGGACAGTCGTTCTCCGAAGAATTAAGCGATGCTTTTGATATCGGTTACCCAGGAAATAAGCTTTCCTATACGGGTACAATTGAAGGAAATGCGCTTCCTGCTTGGTTGACTTTAAATCCAACAACAGGGGCACTTTCGGGTATACCTCCAGTAGGAAGTCCTGGAGAACTCACTGTGGATATTCTGGCTACGGACTTGAATGGTCTTACGACATCGACTTCAGTCAAATTAGTCATTGATGGACCTCCTGTTGCAAATGATGACCAGGTTGTAGTAGAGCAGAATAGTGTAACCATTTTGGATACGCTATTGGATAATGATACAGAACCGAATGGACAAGAAATCAATATTGTTACTGCGGATAATCCTTTGAACGGAGGGATTGACATTGATTTTGAAAACAATACAATCACCTACACGCCAAATGATAATTACATAGGGCCAGATAGTTTTGAATATACTATTGAAGATGAAAGTGGGCTAACAGATACAGCCTTAGTATCCATTACGGTTACAGAGGAAAACCAACCTCCGGTGGCAGTAATTGGAGCAAGTACTTTATCAGGTCAAGCGGCTTTGTTTGTTGATTTTAACGCTACAAGCTCAACAGATGACAACAATGATATCGTAAGTTATTTGTGGGATTTTGGAGATGGCTCTCCAAATGCAACAGAAGCAGTGACGAGTCATACGTTTAACACAGCGGGAACCTTTGTAGTTACTTTAACGGTGACAGATGGTCTTGGTTTAATTGGACAGACTACGGTTAATGTACAAGTTTCATCACCACCGAATGCAGACCCAATAGCGTCGGCAACAAGTAATATTACGTCAGGTGGAGTCCCCTTGACGGTAGACTTTGACGGAAGCGGTTCGAGCGATGACACGGGCATCGTGAGCTATGTATGGGACTTCGGTGACGGTTCTGACCCGGCGAACGGTGCTGCGGTACAGCATACCTATACAACGGTCGGCAGCTATACGGCCACCTTGACGGTGACCGATGGCGAGGGCGAGACGGACAGCGACACGATATCGATAACGGTATTGCCCGACGACCCTGGTTGTAGTCCATTGCCGGCACCATGGAGCAATGGCGACATCGGCGCGGTGGGCGCAGCGGGCGAGGCCTGCTTCGGTTCGGGCACCTTCGAGGTATCGGCCAGTGGTGCCGACATCTGGGGCGGTACGGATGAGTTCCACTACGTATACCAAGAGCTTACGGGCGATGGCGAGATTATAGCCAGGGTGGTATCACAGGACAATACGAACGGATGGGCGAAGGCCGGTGTGATGTTCCGCGAGGACCTATCGGGCGACGCTGCGATGGCCTACATGGCGATGCACCCGAACCCGAATGGCCTGGGCATCAGCTACAGCTTCCAGCACCGGGCGGTGAAAGGCCAGGTGATGAACGTACCGGCGAACATCGTAGGCCCCGACCAAGCATCCTATCCCTATTACATGCGCTTG
>JBCBPD010000029.1:0-36298 GCA_039820925.1 Bacteroidota bacterium
CCAGAATGACAAGGAGGACACGGCGAACAAGTCTAACGACGGAACTTTGGCGGACAATTCCGCTACGGACTTCCCTACGGAGCAGGCGGTGAAGACCTATGTGGACACGCAAGTGGCCGCGGCAGCTGACGACGACATCACCGGGGTGACCTTCGATGGTACGGACCTGACGGTAGCGGAGGGCGCTACGAGCTTCAGTGCTGACATCTCCGCCTTGGACGACAGTGCGGGCGTTGCAGCAAACGCGACCAACATCACCACCAATACGGGTAATATCACAACGAACGCTGGTAACATCGCGACCAACACGGCGAACATCACAACCAATACGGGCAACATCACCACCAATGCTGGGAACATTGCCACGAACACTACGAACATCACGGCGAACGCCAACGACATCACCGACCTCCAGAACGACAAGGAGGACACGGCGAACAAGTCCAACGATGGGACTTTAGCGGACAACTCCGTTACGGACTTTCCGACGGAGCAGGCCGTGAAGACCTATGTGGACACGCAAGTTGCCGCAGCAGCTGACGATGACATCACGGGGGTGACCTTCGATGGCATGGACCTGACGGTAGCAGAGGGCGCGACGAGCTTCAGTGCGGACATCTCCGCCTTGGACGACAGTGCGGGTGTGGCAGCGAACGCAGCCAACATTACAACGAACGCAGGTAACATCGCTACCAACACAGCGAACATTACAACCAATACGGGGAATATCACCACCAATGCTGGGAACATTGCCACAAATACGACCAACATCACGGCGAACGCCAATGACATCACGGACCTCCAGAACGACAAGGAGGACACTGCGAACAAGTCGAACGATGGCACTTTGGCGGACAACTCGGCAACTGACTTCCCGACGGAGCAGGCGGTGAAGACCTATGTTGATGCTCAGGTGGCTGCTTCGAATGCACTTACGGATGGACAGATTTATGTTGGAAACGCTAGCAATATTGCTACAGGAGTAACTGCTTCTGGAGATGCAACCATATCCAATACAGGTGTTATCGATTTAACTACCGACGCTGTTGAAACTGACGAAATTGAGGATGCGGCGGTTACTACTGATAAGATATTGGATGGTACCATTGCAACAGCAGATTTGGAAGATGATAGTGTCACCGCAGCTAAGATAAATGCAGATGTAGCGGGAACAGGATTGACCCAAAATGGGACTACAGGTGCTTTAGAAGTCGATGCAACTGGTTCCCAGATTGATTTGGATACTCCAATTGACATTGACGGTGATGGGAATAATGACTACACCACTGTTGAGCAAGTATTGCAAGATGTGGCGCCGGTAATTCCTGCGATAAAAGCGGCTAGGGTGTTTTATCCACCATCGATTGCAATCGATGCCTCTTCAAATGTGACCGGGGCAACCAAGAATTTATACCAAGAATACGTCAACCAATATGCACCAACAGCAGCACCTTTTACAGATACTTTTGTACGAAGTGATGTTGGCGGTGCGGATGAAGCCCCTGCGGCAATTCCGACGTATGCAGCAGACGAATTGTACTACTACATCACCTTTTACGATGACTCCGTTTTTGACAATGTTAGTATTAGCGCCACTGGGATAATGACCTACGATATTATCGCGCAACCCTCCGATTACAATTCCTTGATCAATGTGGTATTTGTGGTAAAGTAAAACCAAATGGTCAACGGTATTTTGAAATCAAACGTTTTACATAGGAGGCTACCCTTACTGCTTTTACTTCTTTTTTGTGGAGTTTGGGGAGCGCATGCACAGTTTCTCCTGCAAGCACCCGATAGCAGTGATGAAACCAACTATCGATGGTTTGAGGCTTCAAGCCCTGCCACCGTATTGGGAACCAATTCATTTTACGAAGCAACCCAACCGGGGGTGTATTATGCAACTTACGATGGGACCCTTTGCGGTTCCAATGCCACAGGATACTTTATTCTTACTGATTGCGAAGCACCTAACAATCAAGTGACCTTGGATATCACGGCAAATGTTTCTGCTGGAGCTGCGGTAAGTTGGACTCCCGCCGTAACAGGTAATCAAAATAGTCCTACGGTTACGAGTACCCAAACGGTATCTCGATACGTAGCTATGATTACAAAGGCTGGAAATAGCAAGGCACTACCGAGATTTACAGTAGTGTGTATGAGTCAAGCAGCCAATTTGGTGGATGACTTGGCCACCGTAGATGAAGACAGTTCCGTAGTAATCCCCATTTTCGATAACGATTCTGATTTACCCGCTGAGGGAGTACTCACAACGACTGACCCAGCGAATGGTACGGTAACCGTTGATGACAATGGTACTCCAAACGATCCTACGGATGATATCGTTACCTATACACCGAATCCAGATTACAATGGTCCAGACACTTTCATGTATACCTTATGTAACAATTTCGGTGATTGTAGTGACGCGGATGTGGATATAACCGTTAATCCTATTGTTGACGCCATTGATGATTTGGTAGCCGTTCAGGAAAACATGCCTGAGGTTATAGATGTTTTGGCCAATGATAATGACATTCCGACTTTAGGAACAATGACAACTACCACACCAACGAATGGTAACGTCGTCATCAATGATAACGGAACACCAAACGACCCTTCTGATGATACCTTAACGTACACCCCGAACCTTGATTACACTGGTTCGGATAGCTTCGACTATACCTTGTGCGATAACAACGGAAACTGCAGTACCGCTACAGTAAGCATTATGGTTAACGCCAACGGTATGGATTTGGATAGCGATGATGACGGGATTCCAGATGCTTTTGAAGATTTGAATGCCGATAATGACAACGACCCTAGCACTGGTGCTACAGATACTGATTTAGATGGAATTCCGGATTACTTGGATATCGATAGTGATAATGACGGAATTCCAGATAACATTGAAGCGCAGACTACACTAGGATACATCCCACCTAGTTTGGTGGATAACAACGGCAATGGTGTGGACGATGCTTATGAAAATGCTGGAAATACTGGTTTGATTCCTGTCGATACGGATGGAGACGGTTTCCCAGACTATGTGGATGACGATAGTGATGAAGACGGGGTTACAGACTTAATCGAGGCGAACGACCGTAATCTAGATGGTATCCTTGATATGCCATTGATGAATTCTGACCAAGATAATGATGGATTGGACGATGTATTCGAAGGCAGTGTCTTGAATGATGTTGATGTCAATGATGAGATTGATGACCCAGCCGCGGATATTCAAGATACAGACCAAGATGGTGAATTGGATTACCGTGACATTGACGATGATGATGATGGTATTCTTACCCAAGACGAAGACTTGGACCAAGACGGTAATTTTGCCAATGACGATTCAGATGAAGACGGTATACCGAATTATCTTGACCGAGACCAAGTTCCAACCAATATTGAGGATATCGATGTTATCAACGTCATAACGCCAAACGATGATACCGTTCACGATTTCCTTGAAATCAGAAGAATAGAAAACTTTCCAAACAACACTGTCAAAATCTTTAACCGCTGGGGCGTGCTCGTCTTCCAAGCGAGGGGGTATGACAATAGCTCAAATGTATTCGATGGTACCTCCGAAGGGCGGGTTACAGTCGATAAAGACAACAGACTTCCTGTAGGAACTTATTTCTACATAGTGGATTACGTAAACGACGAAGGAATAACCAAGCAGATTTCGGGCTACTTATACATCAACCGTTAAGAGATGAAGATTTTGGAAAATAAAATGAACAAAAAAATACTCCAATGGTGCTGCGCAGCCTTATGTCTTTTGGGATGTCTTCCAATATGGTCTCAGCAAGACGCACAATACACCCAATACATGTATAATACGGTGAGCGTGAATCCTGCTTATACCGGTTCAAGAGGCCATTTGAGTGTGGCCGCTTTGTATCGTAACCAATGGTTGGGATTAGACGGTGCTCCTGAAACCCAAACCTTAAACATTCATTCCCCAATTGGTTATCGCGGGGTGGGGTTAGGTTTATCGGTGGTCAATGATAAAATTGGCCCTACTTCTGAAACGTATTTTGATGTAGATTTCTCATATACCATTTATACCTCCCTGGAAGGACGTTTGAGTTTTGGTTTAAAGGCGAGTGCACATATGTTGGATATCCGGTATTCTGAATTGGATGAATTTAATATTGACCCTCAGTTACAGGCACAACAAGATATTCAAAACCAATTCACTCCAAATATTGGTGCCGGGGTGTATTACCGTACCAATCATTTTTATGCGGGCTTTTCAGCGCCACGTATCCTAGAAACCGACCATTTTGATGAGTCTTCTATATCTACCGCTCGAGAGCAGGTGAACTTTTATTTTATTTCCGGTTACGTTTGGGATTTGAACCCCGATTTGAAATTCAAGCCTACTATTTTGACCAAAATGGTACAAGGCGCGCCGCTACAAATGGATTTATCCGCGAATTTCATGTTCAACGAAAAGTTTGTTGGCGGAGTGGCCTATCGTTGGGATGCAGCCTTTAGCGGTATGTTTGGGTTTCATCTATCCGATGAGATGTTCGTAGGACTAGCCTATGATCGTGAAATCACGGATTTGGGCGCAACTACCTTCAATGATGGTTCCTTCGAAATTATCGTTCGCTTTGACTTTATCCGAAATTTGGGCAACCTGAAATCACCTCGATTCTTTTAATCCGTTTTCTTTATTCTGGAATAGGACAGGTTCTTTCCAAACACACTATTTTTACAGTATGAAAGAGGAAATGGTGATTTTGGTAGACCAAAACAATGAACCTGTTGGGTTGATGCCCAAGATGGAAGCACACGAAAAAGCGGTTTTACACCGTGCATTTTCAGTTTTTATTCAAAACAAGGAAGGACAAATCATGCTGCAGCAACGTGCAGCGTCCAAGTACCACTCTCCGTTGTTGTGGACCAATACGTGTTGCAGTCACCAGCGTGATGGTGAAACCAATATTGAAGCCGGAAAACGAAGACTTCAGGAAGAAATGGGCTTTGAAGTGGAGTTGAAAGAACTGTTTTCATTCATCTATAAAGCGCCTTTTGATAATGGTTTGACCGAGCATGAATACGACCATGTGATGCTGGGCTTTTACGATGGTGTTCCGGAAATCAATCCAGAAGAAGTGGAAAGCTGGAAATGGATGTATCCGTATGAAATCAAAGAAGACATGACGGAACATCCCGAAAACTACACCGCCTGGTTCAAAATTATATTCGAACGGTTCTATCAGTATTTTGAGAAAAAAGACGCGTCCTAATGAAAGTGAAAGTAAGTAGAAAGGCCAACTTCAATGCTGCGCATCGATTGTATAGAAAGGATTGGAGTTTCGAGAAAAATGAAGAAGTTTTTGGGAAATGCAATAATCCGCGTTACCATGGGCACAACTATGATTTAATTGTAAGCGTAGAAGGAGAGATTGACCGGGAAACAGGATATGTGATGGACATGAAAGTCCTAAAAGATTTGATAAAAGACCAAGTCGAAGAACGGTTTGACCACAAAAATTTAAATGAAGACGTTCCAGATTTTCAGGAGTTGAACCCAACAGCAGAAAACATCGCGGTAGTCATTTGGAACTATCTGAGACCGCATATTGATTCGGCCAACAAACTTGAAGTGGTGTTGTATGAGACGCCACGTAATTTCGTAACCTATACCGGATAATGTTATACCCGTTGAAATTCAAACCCATTCTAAAGGAAAGACTTTGGGGTGGCACCAAGCTTAAATCAGTACTACACAAACCGATTGAAAGTGACATTACTGGCGAAAGCTGGGAACTTTCCGGTGTTGAAGGAGATATTTCCGTGGTCAGTGAAGGTAATTTAGAGGGAACTTCCTTGACGACTTTGATTGACCAATACGGCGAAAAACTGCTGGGCAAAAGCGTGATGGATAGGTTTGGAAAAGATTTTCCGATTCTCATCAAGTTTATTGATGCCCAAAAAGACCTTTCCATTCAACTACACCCGAATGATGCTTTGGCCAAAAAGCGTCACAATTCCTTTGGGAAGACTGAGATGTGGTACATCATGGATGCTGACCCCAAAGCCCAATTGATTGTTGGATTCAATCGCGACGTTGAGCAAGAAGAATATGTAGAGAGTCTCGAGAACGATACCTTGTTGGATTTGTTGAATTATGAGGAAGTTATGGAAGGCGATACTTTTTTCATCAATACGGGAAAAATCCACGCGATTGGAGCAGGCGTTTTGCTCGCTGAAATCCAGCAGACCTCGGATGTTACCTATCGGGTATTTGATTTCAATAGAAGGGATAAAAACGGAAATCTCCGAGAGTTGCATACCGAATTGGCGCTAGATGCTATTGATTATCAACGCAAAGAAGACTTTAAGGTGAATTACCCTACCGAAAGCAATTCACCAAACACTATGGTGGAGAGTCCGTACTTTAAAACAAATTACCTGACACTCGATAGTAATCATACTTTGGACACAAGCCAGAGAGATTCGTTTACCATACTCATGTGCGTAAAGGGTGAGGCTACGGTTGCCAATGCGATAGGAGAAACCAGTGCCAAAAAAGGGGAGACCCTGTTGATAGGTGCCGATACCGATGCGATAGAAATTACAACTTTGGGAGCAAGGTTTTTAGAAGTTAGCATTTAATAGTACCTTTAAAAAAAGGAAAATTATGGCCAGCATACGCGACCTCAAAAAAGATGTAAATTTTGTGTTAGGTGATATTATCGAAGCAGTTTACATCTGGGAAGAAGGTTCCAACAACAAAAACTCTGAAGAAGGCTCGGCAATTATTGATAAGGCAATCGAAGTTTTTGACGAACTGATGGGGCAAATACATGCCAAAGAGGTGGAAGACCGAAAAAACCACTTCAAAAGTGTCCGCAATACACTGGAAGAAAGAGCTACTGAACTTATAGAGCAGCTCAACGGCCTTAGTAACTAGTTCGTTTTACTATTTTCCTAACTGTTTTCCCAATGCTTTCCCATATTTAGATTGGGCAATTTCTGGCTCCAAAAGATTGTAAATAGAATCCAAATACACTGGGTTGGCATCTTTTACCTCTTTCATCAACACGTAAGGTGTGACCGCTGTATTAGGATGATTAAGTCCGAAATTCAAGGCGTAGCGATAACGGTTCACGGTGTTTTTCCGTAGCATGGTTTGCAGGGAATCGAAAGCCAAAGTATCCCTTTGCATGGCTTGGGCAATCTCTAATTCCCTGATATTGAACTTAGACATCATTTCGGTGAATTCGGAATACAAGTCATGTGAAGTGCTACCTGTTATTTCTGCATTGGCATCAAAGGTGTTCCATTTGGTATTGACCTGAATAGCACCGGGTTCTGCAAAAAATGCAATTCTGTCGTTGATATCATTTTGGTCCTCTTTGGTTAAATAGAGGTATAGTACTTCGGGGCCTTCCAAAAAGCAATTGAAAGTGAAATGTGCTTCACCTTTGATTTCCACAGAATCGAGGTTGACCAGAGAAGAATCCTGCAGGCGTTGCAGATACAAGGTTCCTTTTTTAAGACCTTGGATGTTACCTGATATAGCAGTATTGGTTTCTACGGAAGGAGAACATGCAACAATAATCAGCAACAGAACCCAAACGAAATGATATTTTTTCATGGTGTTTTTTTCGACCTGCAAATATTGGAATATTTTGTGAATTTGAAACCTAAAAGTTCCATTTAACGCATGGCCGCTAAAATGAGCTGCTCCGTGTCGGCTAAGCCATTTGCTTTCTGAAAGGCTCGTTTTGCATCATGCAAGTTGCCCAGTTTTAAATACGCCTGCCCTAATTGGTTCAGAGCTTCCTCTGAATTCGGCTCATATTGAAGAATCCATCTAGAGAAATGAGCACTTTGTGCATACGCACCTCTGCGATAGTTTTCGTTTGCTAGCGACAGAGCGTTTTGCACCGTCGGATTTGCTGCAAAATTCTCTTCTAACATAACGATTCGAGATTTTTTTGAAGCTGCTATTTTTTGATATTGGAACGCAATTTCGGTAAGATGTCCTTTCTCTGATGTTTTAGAAGAAAGAAGCTCCAGATTATTCCAGTATTCCAAGGCATGATAGGTTTCCAAAAGCGTTAACACCGTCGGACGGTGATAAGGCGCTATTTGATACAAATTTTCGAAGTGATTCAGCGCTGCCTTCCATTGATGGGTGGTAATAAGTTCTATTCCCGTATGATAATCTTCTTGTATACTGGATTTTGATTCAGTTGGATTTCGGTAGCTCAAATTCAATAGCATCACGAAAAGTAGGCTCGTCAGAAGACTGATATGCTTCTTTAACCCAAATGGCTTTCCAAGTTTCGGTTGATGAAGTAGCTTTTGCAACAAGGGTTGAAGTATAAAGCACAAACCGATACTCATCATGAAACCCGTTGCTGCAAAGGGTGAACTTGAAGGCGTAAGCCAAAAAGCAGAAAGGAAAAATACAATACACCATAGCAACCCGAAAACTTCATCGAATGACTTTCTCCAGAGATAAAAACCCAATGGTAAAAGGAAAGCCCATGCCATTTCATGGGTTAGTCCTGCACATATGAAAAATGATATTGCAATTAGGGTATGCCAAACACGATTCCTGTTCAAAAGCCGAAAACCTATCATTAGCAATACTGTTGCAGAAATCTCGGCGCGATGTGCTATATTCCCTAAAACAGCGGTAGTACTGGGCAGAAGGGAAAGGAGTATTAAAGTAAGCAGTCTATACTTATCACGTTGAGGTGCTGATATGCTTGCATCTTGTTGTAATGGAAAATAGTATAGTATTGCCAAGCATAGTAAGAACAAAAACCCGCTGTGAAACCGAAAAACCCAAGGATTCTTTAATTGATGGTCTAAAGACAGTCCAAAAGCAAAAAGCGGTCGAAAGATGGTTTTGTCTTTATCGTAAAATAACGTCTTGGAATCGCTAAAGAATAGTAGGATGTTTGGATGCACTAAACTGAAGTTGTCTTCAATAAGGAACTTCTCTGAAGATTGGAAGTTGGTGTGGGTTAAGTTGGCGTGATAACCGGTATAGAGTAGGATAAAGAGCAAACCGAATCCAAACCAAAGGCTTTGGAATTTTTTGGAAAAAGTAGCTTTAAACCGAAATGGATTTTGCAATTAGGCCAGTTTGATACGAAACAAAGTATCATATCCTTCTGGTCCTTAAGGGGGTAAACTAAAGGAAGCCTAAGTTGGGTTGACCGATTAGGGTTTTGAATTGAGGAAAATTATACCGTAGCGGCAACTTCCATCAAAAGTGCACAGATGTAAGCACCAGCTGTTCCAACGACATAACCAAATACCGCCAATAAAATTCCAACGGAGGTCAGTGATGGGTGAAATTCCGCTGCAACCACCGGAGCGGAGGCTGCCCCACCCACGTTGGCTTGACTTCCTACCGCGAGGAAAAAATAGGGTGCCTTAATCAATTTGGCTACCAAAATCAGCAGACCGGCATGGATTGAAATCCAGATAAAGCCGATGGCAATTAATCCGGGGTTTTCCATAACGCGACCCAAATCCATTTTCATCCCAATGGTTGCAACCAAAATATAAATGAAAACCCCACCGATTTTACTAGCCCCAGCACCTTCATAATTTTTAGCTTTGGTAAACGACAGACCAATCCCGATAGCTGTGGCGACCACCACCATCCATAAAAACTTTGACCCTAATGAAGAGAGAATCTTTTCTTTGTTACGAATCACTTCGAAATTCGCTTCCAAGAATTCAGCGATATAATGTCCGAAGAAGTGCGCCAGTCCAACCCCAAAAAAGGCGTAAAACAGTAACATGATAAAGTCATGGAGACTAGTGACACGCTCAATTTTTTTGGTATGCTCAGTGACCTTTATTTTCAAAGCTTCAATAGAGCTCGTATCTGCTTGTAACCATTTGTCAATTCGCTGGGTTTTTCCAATTCCTAAAAGAATAATGGCCATCCATACATTGGCTACTACGATATCAATCAAAACCATTCCGCCATATTTCTCTTGGTTAAATTGAAATACTTCCAGCATGGCTGCTTGATTCGCACCACCGCCAATCCAGCTTCCTGCGATGGTTGCCAAACCTCGCCAAACGGCATCAAAACCTGCCCCGCCCACCGTTTCTGGAGAAAAAATGGAAACAATTAGAATGGCTATTGGTCCGCCTATGATGATACCTACAGTACCCGTAAGGAACATAATCAATGCCTTGGAACCTAAATTGAAAATAGCCTTTAGGTCGATGCTCAAGGTCATCAATATCAATGCAGCCGGTAACAAATAGCGACTGGCAATGAAATAGGTTTTTGAGGCTTTTTCATCCACAATACCCGTGCTGGCCAAAATAGCGGGTAGTAGATAACACATTAAAACGGTGGGAACAATGGAGTAGAACTTTTTCCAAAACTTCAATTTGGATGAAGCGGTAAAAAAAACGAATCCCAAACAAAAGCAAAGAAGACTGAAAATTACCGTGTCATCGGTGAAAGGAAGTTGTTCCATAATATTGAGCTAAGCTGGCCAAATATAGAAAAATCAGAAATGCGCTTTCAAAAATGCCGCCACCCCGTTTTCGGTATTTGCAAGGGTTAGGGCATTTGCTGCTTCTTTGACCTCAGGCTTGGCATTATCCACGGCAACTCCGTAACCTGTCACTGAAAGCATTTCAAGGTCATTGTAGTTGTCTCCAAAGGCCAAAACATCTTTAAACGAGTGCCCGGATTGCAGTAGCGAGGCAATTCCCAATACCTTTGAAGTACCTGCCGGAGCAAGTTCGGCAAAGGTGTCACTGGAGCGATAAACGATAAGTTCCGTTGCAAGGTTGCCATCTAGGGATTCTTCCATGGCATCCAATTGTGCTTTGGTACCCATCAACATTACTTTATGGGCGCCTTGGTCTTTCAACTCCCATCTAGCCAAGGTTTCTGATGACTTTTCGAAGAGCGGTTCGGCTTTGGTATTGAACGTTTCCTTTTCTACCCTCAAAGAGGTTTCTTCCACACACCATTCATCATAAGCGTACAGTCCCAATTTTACTTCAAAACTTCTGGCTACTTCATATAATGCTTGCAGGGATTCGGAAGATATCATTTGATTGTTGACCTCTTTTCCGTCGGATAGCACCAAGGCACCGTTGTAACTCACCAGCGGATTTTCAGAAATCCCAAGACGCTCTTGCACATAGGTCATGGATTTTGGCATTCGAGCCGAAACCAAAATGATTTTCAGGTGGTCTTTTAAGCGTTGAAACTGTTCAATCGTGAATTCGGACACATCATTTTTCGTAGAAAGCAAAGTGCCATCAAGGTCCGAACAGAGGTATTTGAAATCCATGCTAAATGTTAAGCCAATAGGTCAGCTTCAAATTTATGGAACGATTTCTGGGCATGAAGGTGTTTACGAAATAATTGTCGTTGTAAACCAAAAACAAATCTGAAAGCGGGGCAAAACGCCACTGCAAACGGGAATTGAAGCCCAAATTATCTCTCTGGTTGCTGTATTGAATCAAGGTCGACCAGAATACTGCTTTGTTGAAGGTCACATCGAAACGTGGACTTACTAACCAAATATCAGCGCTGGAATGCGGGTTGGGGAGTTCAATACGGTCGTAACGCACATTAAGCCTAAAATTGAATTTTGGTTGTAAACGGAGGTTTCCAAAGGTTTCAACAGAATAGCGATTCCCATTGAAAAAACCACCAATAGAAGGTTCTATTCCGTAGGCAAAAACCTTTCTTCGGTCCGACCGAAACTCCGCTCGATAGCTCGTAAAATGATAGCCTTGGTCCGCAGGAAGGGGGGCCGCATCATCTTTACCGGTAGGTTCAAACTCATCCGTCAAGAAAATGTACTGATTCGTGATGCCTCCGTTGATTTGTATCAAATTGTTGAACTCAGCACCCCAACCAAAACTGGTCTCCCGGTCTGTATTTTGATACTCCAGTCCAGGTCTCCAGGTATGTGAATTGAATAACTCAAAACCGTGATTGTTGATTTTCTTCTCTTTGGGCCAATAAGTTCTGGAAACGTTACCGGTAACTTTAAAGATGTCTTTTCGGGGAATAAAGCCCAAGTCTGAATTAAATTCTTCATCGATGTACACTAAATCAATAATGCCACCGTATTTTCTTGAATTGTAAGCAGTAAAGGCACCTAAAGAATAATTTCCTTCATTATCATTCGGTTGAAAGGATTTGTGCCCATAAAACTTCCCTACCCAAGTGTTGTCTTCGGAAGCTAAGTTATAATCCAACCCAACCACTCGATTGTATTCTTCTGATTCCTCAACAAAGTCTGGCGCATCGAAAGTTTGCCTGTTGATAAAGAAAAAGCTGATGTTCGAACGTGAAAATACCTTTTGCTGTAAGCTGAACATCAAGTTGTTGTTGGAAGCAATAAGATTGGCAGCATCTTCTTCCGTTTGAATGTTCAAAAAGCCTAAACGAAGGTTATTGTTGATTTTTCCGCTCAAACGAATACCCCCTATAATTCTGTTTTCAATGGTATTGTCGGCGGTATCTGTTGCAATTCCAATGCGTCTTGAGAAAAAGGGATTGGCATCGCGACCACCCCCGAAGTTTCCAAAAAGGTCGTTGTTGTCGATGAAAAACTGTCTTCGTTCTGGCAGGCCAATTTCAAAACGGGTGAGGTTGGTGATGAAATTGTCCACTTCAACTTGGGAAAAGTCTGGGTTTACGGTGATGTCCAAATTCATCCCATTGCCGATAGCAACTTTGGCGTCGCCACCCACCTTTACATTGTTGGTCGTTGTGATATTTTCATAGTCTTTTCCTGAAAAACCATTCACGTAGGGAATGATGGCTAGCGGTGTTCTGGATTTTCCCAGGGGCTTTTCGAATACCATATCCCCCATAAACGCCAAATTGAAAATCAGCTGGTTTTGGGGTACTCGTATCCAAGTACTCCGCTCATTGGATTGCATATCAAAACGATAGCTATTGAATCGCCATTTGGTTTCTCCTTCTCTGAATTTAAAAGAGGTTAGGGGAATGGCTATTTCGGCGGTGTAATAATCTTCATATATTTTGGATTCACCACGCCATTTGACATCCCAAGAGGTAGTGAATCCCCTAAGGTTCGCGCCCCCGCCGGTAATCAAGGCTTCCCTGCGAACGCCGTAAGGGTTGATGCCGAAAAGAAATGCATTGGTACCGTCATTGAAGGTGTCGAAAAGGAGACTAATATTGTCATTGCCACCCGCCCGGAAATCCCGACGCAAAGAAGGAACAACATAGTTTTTCCCCTTTGTATTCAATTTTATAGCCAGATATAGGTTTTTGGAATCGTACAGCATTTTGATATCGGTTTGTTGCTGTGCGAGTACTGAATCCGTTGGGAAGTTTTGTTGAAAATCATGTGCGCTTTCGGCGGTTTCCCAAACGGCTTCATCCAAAACCCCATCTATTTCGATAGGTTGGTCAATAAGCTTGACGGTAAATTGTTTGGGAGAAGATTGCGAAAAAAGACAACATGCAAATAATGCCATAAATGGCATTACGTAGGGTTTCAACATTGGTCACTTTGAATTAGTTGGGCAAATTTAAGGGGAAGGCTAGTTAAAAAAATCCCAAATCTTGATAAGGTTTTGTGGCTGTTTTCTTCGCTCTTAGCGTTTGGAAACCTTGTTTCCAGAAATGTGGCGTTGCCTTGAACATTTGAATCGGTCTACGTCATCGCCTCTTTTTTTGGCGTGTTTTGTATTGCGACCTTGAACCCGCTTGCGCCACATGCGAAAACTGCTGGGTTTCATTTCACGACGCATGATTTCAATGGTCTCTTGTTCCGAAATCCCGAATTGATAGGTAATGGCTTCGAAAGGGGTGCGGTCTTCCCATGCCATTTCAATGATGCGGTCCAACTCCCTTTCGGTAAAATTCTTTTTCATGGTACAAAAATACGGATTACCGAATGATACGAAAGGTAAGGTTGATTCGAGGACCCACTTGTTTGGCTGTTTTTGCAATTTGATGTTGCCAAAAATGTTGTGTTGGGCCTGCCATTAGCAATAAACTTCCGTGTTCCAACAAAAGCTTGTGCTTTTGGGTTTTATCCTCTTTGTGACGCAGATTAAAATAGCGCTCGTGCCCAAAACTGACAGAGGCGATTACGGGATTTTGACCCAATTCTTTCTCATCATCGGCATGCCAGCCATTACTATCTTTTCCATCGCGGTACAAATTCATCAAGCAGGTGGTGAATTTTTTTACGGTTTGGGTTTCTATGGCTGTTTTGATTTCAAGGAGCCTTTCAGAAAAGGGGTGGGGTTGCATGGTGATGTTGGAATAGGAATAGCTTTTTCCGTTGTTACCATACAGGGCTGTAAGCCTTGGTTGGGCATAGGTTTTACCAAAGACCTTGATATCATCTTGTTGCCAAGGGGTTTCTTCCATTAATTCCCGAAAACAGTCATCTGCCCAGTTCCGCTCAAAAAAATTCGGATAGTAGGTTATCTCACTATCGGGAAGGGGCAAACGTTCTGCTTCGGTGAATAAACCCATACTAGGTCAAAACAGCTTTTAACTGGTTCCTGTACTCCGAGGGATTCTGTCCCGTAAATGCTTTAAAAGATTTATTAAAGTGGGAAAAATTGTTGAATCCACTCTCAAAACAAACTTGCGTGATACTCATGGGTTGTTCTGCCAAAAGTTTGGAGGCATGCACCAAACGATATTCGTTTACGAATTGTGTGAAGGTTTTGTTTGTGATTTTCTTGAAGTATCGGCAAAAAGACGGTACCGTCATACTTACCATGTCGGCCATTTCATCCAAACTGATATCTTCTTTAAAGTGTTGCTTTACATGATTGAACACTTTGTTGATACGGTCGTTGTCTTTCACTTCTGTTTCCATTGAAAAGCCTTCTGCATTCAAGACCTTCATTTCGGTTGAGGTAGAAAGGGTGTTCAAAATGTTCAAAATGGACAGCAGTCGTTGAAAATCGGTTTGGTATTCGAGGATTTCCATTTTATCACCAACTTTCATTTTGGTCTTTCCATAAAAGGCGATTCCCCCTTTGGCTACTTCAAACAGTTTTTGAATATTTTTCATTTCTGGAATGTCGAAAAAATCACTTCCCAAAAAATCATATTTCATTTGGATAAGGGTCTCACTTTTGTTTCCGGTTAGTTTGTCGGTAAAACCGCAGTGGGGTAGGTTAGACCCAATTAAAATCAAATCACCTTCCCTAAAATAAGATACATGGCTACCGATTTGCCGTTTACCTGACCCACCATTAATGTAGACAAGCTCCAATTCGGGATGATAATGCCATCCGTTGTTTTTATTCTCCTTGTTTTCCGAGAACTTTTGATATGTAAATGAATGTCCAAAGCTTGGGGCAATGGCTTCAAAAGCAGGTTTTGCATTCATAACTCAAACTTTCTTTTTCTAGAGTAAAAGTATACCGTCCCTAAAAGCGCAATCTATACAAAATTACCAAAATTATATGCTATTTTACCTTTGAGGGTGGTTTAACATATGTTTAAGGGTAATATTCCACAGTTATTGGTCAAAATTGTGGTGGAAATGACGGGTTTCCTGAAATACTTTTGGATTGTAATCTTAAAAAACGAAAGTTATGAAATCAGTAAGAGCGCAATTTTTAGGAGTAGCATTCAGTTTAGTAGCCGCCGTAGCAATGGCTGGCCCTAAAGGTGGAATGAAGAGTGAAGTTGAGAAAAACTTCATTACAGTGGATTTTGACCCTGTATTCGTGAAAAAAGATGGTAGAGTAATGGTCAACCTTCTTAACCTAGAACAGGGTAAGGTAACCTTTAAAGTATATGATAGCACAAACCGTTTGGTTTACATCGAGTCTGTAGATGGAGATTTGGTGGTAGAAAAGTCATTCAACTTTGAAAAAGCCTTTGAAGATGAATACACCGTGGTGGTAAAAGATGCCGCAGGTACTTACACTGAGACCATCACCGTAAAATAGTTGTTTAGTTAATTTAATTTCAAGAAAGGGCCTTCCAATTTGGAGGGTCTTTTTTTTACAGATACTTCTTCAGCTTTTCTCGCTTGCGTTCCGGAAGAGCGGTGTTCGCAATGGCAAGTTCCAAAAGGGATTTGCTTTTTTGTCGCATGTACAAAAGCTCGTAGAACGCTTTCACGGTAAGGGCGGAATCACTTTTTTGATGCAGTGTCATGGAGTCACCTGCTTGTACTTTCCCTTCTTCCATGATTCGGACGTAGGTTCCCGGATAACCATGGTCGATGAACTCTTTCAAAATACCTTGGTTTTCAAAGCGGTATCCCAATTTGTAGCAGGGTTCTCTGGGTTGGGTGATTTGCACTAGCGCTTCTCCTAATTGGTAAACATCACCAATACAAAGGGTAGCCTCATCCAGATTTTCAACAGAAACATTTTCTCCAAACATGCCCCATTGCCATTCAAGATGTGGATACTTTTCCTGCCAATAGGGGTAGTGATTCGCTGAGAACAAGTAACAAGCCTTAAAAACTCCCCCGTGCACCTTTGGATTGGCGATTACATCGTCCGCTACACCCTCTTTACCCAAATGAATGGGGTTATCCACTGGATTCTTGAAAATTCCTGTGGTATGGGTTTCTCCATTCCACGGAAAAGAGACTTTTTCTCCCAGATTTACACTTACTACCTTCATAGCAGTAAGTTACTAAAGCTTCTTCAGATTAGCGGTTGGATTTAAGCGAAAACTGTTTTCCTATGTCGCATTTCTAAAACGAACAACTTTATGATACTTTCCCCAATATTTTCAAGGTCGTAGATAGCATTGTCCTCATTGGGTTCGAGAAATTCCGTATCTCCTTCCTCAAACTGTACCAAGTTGATTTTTCCGGTGCCAAATCGTGATATGGCCAACCCATTCGTCATACAAATAATACTGTGTGGGAATTCATGTCTCCGAAATGGAATGCGTTGACTAGGCCATAGCGTAAGGTCCCACAATCTTGAGGTGCTGTTTTCAAAAAGAAGTTTTTGCCCTAGGGAAACATTGATTTCTGACTCATCACGAAGTTCCTTGATTTTTTCAAGGTCCCAATGCTCGAAGTTTCCTACCGGATTGATTTCAACACATTTCATAGGGAAGTATTATTTTTTCATGGTGATATACAATACATAAAAGGATACCACGACGAGTAGTGGCAAAAGCATCAAATCATACCGAACAACTAAAGACGGATTGATTTGTAACCAAGACTGTATCTGGATTTCCCAGACAATAAAACAGGCCCATATAATGGCCAAACATAACCAACTTGCATATTTAGATAGGTCCATCAGCATTTTTTCAGGCGGCAAAATTGCTATAATTCGGTCAAATTGAGCGGAGGCAGAATGTAAAAGTAGTACGGATTTCTGAATTCAGTACATGTACTTAGAAAGATACCTAGCTAAAATCACGTGATTCAGGAATTCAAACGGGAAGGTTCATTGCAGCGCTGCAGCACGATAACGTGTGGGGGTAATCCCCGTTTCTTTTTTAAATGCTTGATAAAAAGCACTTTTACTATGAAAACCAACTTCTTGACCCAAACCCTCCACGCTCAGACTGGTGGCCATTTTGCTGTCTAACAGCTGCATTGCCTTTTTAATGCGGAATCGGTTGATGTACGTATTGAAGTTCTGTTTTCGTACTTTATTGATGGCATTTGAAATCTTACGCGGATGTACATCCAAGGCATTGGCCAGATCTAGCAGCGTCAATTCGGTGTGCAAAAAGATTTCGGAATGCATCATGTGTTGGTCAATATCCGTTACCAATGCTTCCATGTCTGAATCAGTCATAGTCCCTAAACTCGCATTTTCCTTTTTCGCGATTTCTGGCTTTAAGGAAAGACCGTATTCATCCAAGTTGGATAAGATGGATTCTACATTGAATTGAAGTGTACCGTGAAAGGAAATCCAATAGATAATGGCAAAATTGGCCAAAGTAAACAACACCTTGATTTCCTTTGGTATGACAGGGAGAAAAAGCAGTACCAAGCCACTCACATAGTACAGAATTCCTAAAAATGTAAAGGTTCGAGCCCATTTGAGCTCTTTGTAATGCAAACTGGAAAAATGCTGCTTTACAGCGCTCATATGAGCATCAATGTAGACCAAAGCTTTGTAGGCGATAAATAGGGCGTATCCATTTCCTATGGAAAATATCAGTTTGTACCACAACATTTCCTCTACAATGAGACGTTGTTCGTAGGGTAAAAAGAAAATAATGGTTTGCATAACAAAAACCGCTATTCCCGGAATCAGCAATAAATAGTTCACCTTTTCATCGCAGAAAATGGAAACTTTTTGGATGTAGATATAAAACAATGGGAAAAGTAACCATGTATGATTCAATGGCATCAGATACAATTCAGGATAATAGGCCCAAAAACCCAAATCTGTGAGGACCATTGGAATTTTTTCTATGGAAAACATGAATACGAAGATTCCCAGAAAAAAAGTAGGCTTGTATTTTTTACGATTGAGAAGAATTAGGAGCGTGCCAAGGGTAAGCCCTTGAATGATGGCGACCGTATCAAGTAAGGATATAGTGTTGTAATTCAGTTCCATAGCTCTACTAAAAATACGGATTTTACTGATAAAACTTGATAGAATAATCCATGTTTTATTTATGGATTACTATCCGATAAAATCGAAAAGCTTAAAGGTATTTGGAGAACTGGAGCGTGCTATTCACGTAATTTCCAAAATGGGATGGTTTGCCAAACTTCTGATGTGGTGTCTTTCTCTTTTAAGGACCTTCTATAGGCTTTGAGTAAATTTTTTCCTTCGGGTACTTTGGAAAGGTCCAAGTAGGTTTCGAATCCCATACGCTCTCTTTCCACGGTCATCAAAAAATCGCCATCAACTTTTAAGGTATCAATGGTAAACGTCAACATCTTATCAAAAACTTTTAGATACCGTAATCGTATGCTGTCTTTTTGTCGTTTACTCTTGATTTTTTCATCCCAATCTGTGGAAAACTGAATAGAAGTGGAAAGACCTCTTCTGTCTTTTTTGGGTCTTAAGGTGCTATCATACTCAAAAATTCTATTTTCCAGACCTTCCGTGAAGGGAACGAATACCTTCAAATAAGGGGTGGTAATGGTTTTTGACGGAATAACCAAAGTTCCAGGAAATCCATCGTTCTCATCGAACATGTCAAAATAGTTTTCCGGATTGGCAAAAGTGGACGATGAACTTTTATCGGGTTCCCAAAAGTTGGAGTTTTTTTGTTCCACCGTACTCATAAATAAAATAACCACGTAAAGCGGCGTTAGCGAAAGGATTAATCGCTTACCAAAACGGTTGTCCAAAAAATTGTAAACCAACGGACGATACAGAAAAGAAAGGGTCAAAAAACTAAAGACCCAATAAATAGGAAAATAGACCTTGGCGACCCATTTGTTTTTCTTCAAAATACCTTGGAAGGTAAAGTCTATGAGGGTCAAAACCATACCAGTCCCCAAAAAAATGACCAAAACAATGCCTAAACCATTGGCCATCCAACTCGGCAGGGTATCACTCCCGATAATAAAATTGGAAACCAATACCAATGCCACGATGACCATGGTAATGGAAATCACATAAAATATCAATAGAAAGGAAATCGCAAAAAGAACGCTACAGTAATTTTCCAAAGTAGCGATGTATTTATCGAAAGAAACAATTCGTTTTTGAAGGTAATTTCTAAAACGGTCTGCATAGCCCAACTCTTCAAAATCAATATCTCCAGATACATACCGAAGCCCAAGGGCGCCAATCCATAAACCTCTTAAAATTACATGCAGTAGTAGATTGAACAACAAAATAGCGCAAGCGGTTAAGGCGATGAGGTAGATGACCACACTGTAAATCTGTTGATTATTTTCGGCGCTAAACAGTTCTTGGCGTAGGGGGTCATAGGCCGTAAAAAGACCAAAAATGGCGAAACCAGATATGATGAGTTCCAGCTCCCAACTTTGTTGTTGCAGTGAATCTAAAAGCTTTTTAAAAGCTGGACTTTTATAATCATTGCTCATGGTTTCTTCGGTATTGGTGCGGTGGTTGACCTCTAAAATAAAAAAACCGTTCCTTTTGAGAACGGTTTTTTAATACGCAATCCGTGGATTACTTTATCATATCGTAACTACGTTGAATAAACTTGGTCAATTCCTCTCCTTTCAACAGTCCTTTAGAAAGTCTTGCCAAATCCAAAGACTGGTTGATGAGGCGCTCCCGTTTTTTCGCCGTTTTGGTATTTAAAATTTCGCCCACCAATTCATGATTGGTGTTCACAATAAGATTGAACATTTCTGGCATATTGCCCATACCGAACATACCCCCGCCACCGGTCTGCTGCATATCCTTCATACGACGCATAAATTCTGGCTCTGTAATCATAAAAGGTGCGGCACTGCTGTCCATGGCCTCTAACTGGAAGGCGTAACCTGTTTGAACTACACTTTCAAGTTCGGTTTTTAGCTTTTCTTTCTCCTCATCTGAAAGCTTCGAAATGGCAGTGTCCTCTTTTTTGATAAGATTGTCCACATGGTCAGCATCCACTCTGGCGAATCCAATGTTTTCTTTGGCCCCTTCCAGTTTTTGCATTAGATGCGCAATAATAGGAGAATCCAATAACAGGATTTCATGCCCTTTTGCCTTGGCAGCTTCAATATAACTGTGCTGCTCCTCCAGGTTTGAGGCGTACAAAAAGATGTGTTTGTCGTCCTTGTCCGTTTGAGTGTCTTTCGTTGCCGCTACCAATTCCTCATAGGTGTAGTATTTGCCATCTACCGTTGGATACAAAGCAAATTTTTCAGCCTTTTCGAAGAATTTATCCTCGGAAAGCATTCCGTACTCGATAACCACTTTGATGTCATTCCATTTCTGCTCGAACTCCTCACGATTGTTCTTGAACAATGAATTGAGTTTATCCGCTACTTTTCGCGTGATGTAAGATGAAATCTTTTTTACGGCACCATCCGCTTGTAGGTAAGACCTTGAAACGTTCAAAGGAATGTCCGGAGAATCGATTACCCCGCGAAGCATGGTTAAAAACTCTGGGACAATGCCTTCTACGTTATCTGTTACAAAAACTTGATTCTGATAGAGTTGAATCCGGTCTTTTTGCAAGTTGAGGTCATTGCTGATTTTTGGGAAGTATAGGATTCCCGTCAAATTGAAGGGATAGTCTACATTCAAATGAATGCTAAACAAAGGTTCTTCAAACTGCATGGGGTAGAGCTCGCGATAAAATCCTTTGTAATCCTCATCATTAAGGTCCCCCGGGGTTTTGGTCCAGGCCGGATTTGGATTGTTGATGATATCGTCAACTTCTTGCGTTGGCGCTGGGTCTTCTTCTTTTGCGCCTTCTGGTTTGGGTAGGGTTTCCGTTCGGGTTCCGAACTTGATGGGAACCGGCATAAACTTATTGTACTTCTTTAAGAGCTCGCGAATTTTCGCATCTTCCAAAAATTCTGCTGAGTCTTCTGCAACATGTAAAATGATTTCCGTGCCGCGTTCTGTTCTGTCATGTTCTTCCAAACTGAATTCGGGCGAACCATCACAACTCCAATGCACCGCAGGTTCATCTTTAAAACTTTTTGTAATGATTTCGACTTTATCCGCCACCATAAAAGCAGAATAGAAACCTAAACCAAAGTGACCGATGATGCCAGCTTCTTTTCCGGCGTCCTTGTATTTGTCCAAAAACTCTTCCGCACCAGAAAAGGCTACTTCGTTAATATATTTTTGAACCTCTGCCTGGGTCATCCCAATACCTTGGTCCAAAATGTGGATTTTCTTGTTGTCTTTATCCACTTTCACTTCAATCATAGGATTGCCATATTCTACTTTGGCTTCTCCGATAGAAGTAAGGTGCTTTAGTTTTAAGGTCGCATCAGTAGCGTTAGATATTAACTCACGCAGAAAAATCTCGTGGTCGCTATAAAGGAATTTCTTGATTAAAGGAAAAATGTTTTCTACTGAAACATTGATTTTGCCTGTTGCCATTGTGTTCAATTATTTGGCATGCAGAAATCAAAAAAAGTACCACCTCGAAGGAATCTGACAAAGTGACATTTATGAATTGTTAAAGCATTTCGAAAACTTTAACATCATTTTGTTTACTATTTTATTTGAAAAGCTAAACAAAGTTGTATATTTGAAGTGTTATAGAAAATTGCTATGGAATAGTAGATGCTATAACGAGTTTGTTTATTTATTGGTTAGGTTGTTGAGAACGCACTTTCGCCTGAAGGTGCGTTTTCTGTTAAAAGAGTACTGACCATTCTGTTCTATATATCGTATCTTTGTTTAAACGAAAATCTATTGGTTATGGCAGCTGCTGGGACTACAAAACTCACCGAAGACAAATTGATTACATGGTACATGGAAACTGTTTTGGAGGAAGAAAAGATACCTACCTCCATCTTTAAGTTTTGTAAGGAGAAGAAAATCAAGGAAGACCAATTTTATTCCTTTTTCGGTTCTTTTGAAGGATTACAGGAACGCATCTGGGAGAAATTTTATTCCAGTACACTGGAGGTCATGCAGAAGAATGAGCAGTATGGCCAAATGACGAATGAAGAAAAAATGCTGACCTTCTTCTTTACCTTCTTTGAAAACCTCACACTCAATCGCAGTTATGTACTTTTTGTACTAGGCAGGCACCAAGACCAAATGGAGAAGTTGAAGCAACTAAAAGGTTTGCGAAATAATATCAAGACTTTTGCGAGCGAACTTATTGATGAGGCGAATAGTGACAAAAACCTTAAGATTCTAAAACGAAGCCCACAATTATTTTCTGAGGGGGCATGGGTGCAATTCGCTTTCTTATTGCGTTTTTGGATGAATGACCGCTCTCCGGGTTTTGAAAGAACCGATATGGCCATCGAAAAGTCAGTGACCACCATCTTCAAGATTTATGATAATGGGTCTTTGGAGAAAATATTGGACTTCGGAAAGTTTTTGTACAAAGAGAATTTTGCTTGATTCTGGCCTATGAAAACCCTCGACAATATCCCCACAACCAAATTAGAGCGGGCTGGAAAACTTGTCAAAACCGGTGTTAAGATTGGTGGCAACTATGTCAAGTACTACGGTAAAAAGCTGGTCAATCCTGAAACGGATAAGGAGGAACTCAATGAGAGCAACGCCGAAGATATCTACGATGGTTTAAAAAGCTTGAAAGGAAGTGCTTTGAAAGTTGCGCAGATGCTGAGTATGGAAAAGAACCTGCTCCCTCGCGCCTACGTAGAAAAGTTTTCACTATCACAATTTTCAGTACCGCCGCTTTCAGCCCCTTTAGTGCGACGAACGTTCAAAAAGTATTTGGGGAAGTACCCCGAAGACATCTTCGATAGCTTTGAGAAAGATTCAATCAATGCCGCTAGTATTGGTCAAGTACACCGAGCGGAGAAAGATGGTAAAGCATTAGCGGTGAAAATCCAGTATCCTGGAGTGGCAGAAAGTATAGGAAGCGACTTGGCTTTGGTAAAGCCTATTGCCATGCGCATGTTCAATCTCAAAGGAAAGGATTCAGAAAAATACTTTAAAGAGGTTGAAAATAAATTGGTAGAAGAAACCAACTACTTACTGGAGTTAAAACAAAGCAAAGAAATTACAGAAGCCTGTTCTGGAATCCAGAACATGCGATTTCCGAAATATTACGAAGCGTTATCCAGTCAGCGTATTTTAACCATGGACTGGATGGGCGGGGTTCATTTGGGTGAGTTTGCCCAAACCGATTTTGAATCAGATTTGGGCAACAAATTGGGACAAGCTCTATGGGATTTTTACATGTTCCAAATTCATCAACTACGTAAAGTTCATGCTGACCCACATCCGGGTAATTTTTTAATTAGTCCTGATGAAGCTTTGATTGCCATTGATTTCGGTTGCATCAAAGAGATTCCGGACGAGTTTTACATACCCTATTTTGAATTGGCTAAAGAGGAGAACATCAATAATGATGAAATCTTCATGGAAAAACTGTACGAGTTGGAAATTCTGATGCCTACGGATTCAGATGATGAACTGCGGTTTTTCAAGGCACTTTTTAAAGAAATGTTGACGCTGTTCACTTCTCCTTTTAATAAAGAGGAATTTGATTTTGGAGATGATGGATTTTGGGGGCGCATCGCTGATTTAAGTGAACGCTATTCCAAAGACGACCAAATTCGTAAAATGAATGGAAGCCGAGGTTCCAAGCACTTTTTATACATGAACCGTACGTTCTTCGGATTGTATAATCTGCTTCATGACCTTAAGGCCAAAGTGAAGGTGAATCATTTTCAGCAATACCTGAACTAATTTTGCGATATTCTCTGCATCTAGAATATATTTTTTACTTTTCCCAAAATATGTATTTCGTTATTGCGAAATCATCCTCATAAGCGCAAACTATGTATAACTCAAGAATTGCCGGGCTAGGTTTTTATGTGCCCGAAAATGTGGTAACCAATGACGATTTGTCAAAGGTGATGGATACAAATGATGAGTGGATTCAAGAACGAACGGGCATCAAAGAAAGGCGTCATGTCGTCAAAGGAACTGACACCACGACCTCAATGGGGGTAAAGGCCGCAAAGCAGGCAATTGAAAGAGCTGGTATTGATAAAAATGATATTGACTTTATCGTGTTCGCCACTTTAAGTCCGGACTACTATTTTCCTGGGCCAGGTGTTTTGGTGCAACGCGATTTGGACATCAAAACCGTAGGTGCTTTGGATGTTCGTAACCAATGTTCTGGATTCGTTTACGGACTTTCCGTAGCAGACCAATACATTAAAAGTGGGATGTATAAAAATGTCTTGGTGATTGGCTCCGAATTGCATTCACACGGATTGGACATGACTACCCGCGGACGCGCGGTATCGGTCATTTTTGGAGATGGTGCCGGTGCGGCAGTTTTGACCCAAGAAGAGGATACTACCAAAGGTGTGCTTTCTTCCCATTTGCATTCCGAAGGGCAACATGCTGAAGAACTTTCCTTAATTGCTCCTGGGATGGGGAAACGATGGGTTACCGATATCTTGGAAGAAAATGATGATGAAGACATCTCATATTTCCCATACATGAATGGGCAATTTGTATTCAAGAATGCTGTAGTGCGTTTTAGTGAGGTCATTATGGAAGGGCTACAAAAGAATGGAATGACCCCAGAAGACATCGATATGCTTATTCCGCACCAAGCGAATTTGAGAATCTCGCAGTTTGTACAGAAGAAGTTTGGATTATCCAATGACCAGGTCTTCAATAACATCATGAGCTATGGAAATACCACAGCCGCTTCTATTCCAATAGCCTTGACAGAAGCTTGGGAGGCTGGTAAAATCAAAGAAGGGGATGTAGTGGTATTGGCTGCTTTCGGTAGTGGATTTACCTGGGGTAGTGCCATAATTCGGTGGTAAACAAAAACCCCGCACGAAAAACTTCAGAGCGGGGCTCGCGATAGACCTTGATTAATTTTTCAACCAACCCTTAACCAAGGAATATCAAATACCTATAAGATTCCTCCTCCAGATTTTTTGGTGTTGCTATCTCTTCGTTTTCTTCCTTTTGCACGGTTTTTACCGCTACCAAAACGATACGAAACGCCTAGATACAAGGTTTGACTTTCCCAATTGAACTCACCGTTTTGAACATAAGGGCGTTGACCGTTAAATTGGGAGAGCATGGTATTGAACACGTCATTAAAGTTGGCGCTGAACGTTCCCTTGCCCTTTGCAAAATTGTACCTTGCACCGAAGTTCAGAAAGTACATGGGTTCCATTTCGAATTGAATGTTTTGGTTTTGCCCCCGGTAAAACCCGAACAATTGCAAAGTCAGTTTCTTGCTTAATGTAAAGCTATTGTTCAAACGAAGGTTCCAAGCTGTATTGTCCACTTCAACATTTTCCACAACAATGTCATCTTCTGTCGCATTGCCGGGCTCTCCTTCCAAACTTTCGGTGATTCCCCGTTGGGTTTGACTGAACATATCGAAACTACCATTTATACTCCACCATTTTGTGGGTTTATAGTTTACCGAGAGTTCTAAACCATAAGCTGATGTGTTGTCAAAATTATCAAAGGTTAAAATCAACTTGTTGAAGTCCAACCTATCTACAAATACGGCTCGGTTGATTTCGTCTTCTACGCTCCGATAAAAGACACCCGCTGTGATACTACCTTTTTCAAGTCGTTTGGTATAATTCAGTTCATAAGAATTGGTGAACTGAGGAACCAAACTTGGATTCCCAAAACTTGAAATCAAGGGCGTGGCAAATTCCCGAATGGGATTTACTTGTCCCAAACCGGGCCGGTCCACTCTTCGGCTAAAGCTAGCTTGTAGTTGGTCTTTTTCGTTCACATTATAGGTCAAAAAAGCCGAAGGATATATTTGGGTGTAATTGTCCGTAAAGGTTCGCACCTGATTGGTATCTGCCACAACCTGAACATCTTCTAGTCGCGCCCCAATTTGATACGACCATTTTTTATAGCGTTGGGCAAATGTGATGTAACCCGAATAGATATCCATACCATACACAAAGTTGGTGGACGGAGTAGGGATGAGGTTTCCATTGGAATTAAATGAAAGCCCTGTGGAAGAATAGTCTACTTCGGTTTCGAAAAATCGCGCTTCAACACCTACTTCCAACTTGGAAATGGAATCCAACGGATTGACGTAATCCAAGTTGATAAAGGTTTGGTCGCGTTTGGTGTCCACAAAGTCCATATAATCCGGAAACAGCGTAGCACCCTCTGAAGCAAAGTTGGCATCTTCATCATTTTCAAAACGGTTGTGGTCGATTTCCAATTCAATGTTATGCCCTTCCTTCGCAAAATCCAGTTTGTAGTCAAAGTTGTATTGTTCGCTAAGGTTGCTGTTCACATTATCGAAAAACTGAATCAAGTTTCGGGTGGCATCCAGATTATAAGTGATGTCCGTAATTCCCAATCCTTCACCATCAAAATGATTTTGATTGGTAAAAACGGATAGGGTGTTCTTTTCGTTGATGTAAAAGTCAACTCCTATTTTATAAAGATGGGATTCATTATCATTGAAGAAGTCAAAATCTTGGCGCGAATTCTCATCTTGACGGAATATGAAACCATCATTAAAATAATCACCAATGTTGGTTCCATAATTTCCATAAAAATTGAACTTTCCAACCTTGTAGTTCAAATCAAGGGAAGCGTTGTATTTGGGGCGAATACCTTGAGTGTATCCCAGGTTTAGGTTTCCGTTGAAGCCCATGTTTGCATTTTTATGCAACACAATATTGATAATGCCGCTCATACCTTCGGGATTGTATTTGGCTGACGGATTCGTAATCAATTCAATGGACTTTATTGATGTTGACGGGATTTGACGCAGGAGCTGCGCGACTGGCACGTTGGACAGTTTTCCATCAACCATTACCCGAACATTGGCATTCCCGCGTAGGGAGAGTTCCCCGGTTTGAGCGTCGACATTTACGGAAGGCAGATTATTCATAATATCAGAAGCGGTGGCCCCGGCGGTGGTTAAATCCTTTCCTACGTTGATTACTTTTCTATCTACGCGCTGTTCTATGGTGGTTCGTTCCGCAACGACTTCCACTTCTTCGAGGGCTTGGGTAGTTTCCTTCAAGGCAATGGTGCCTAGGTCTAATTTTTTGTTTCTTTTGGTGATTTCCAATTTCTGGACATGGGTTTCGTATCCAATGAACTGCACTTCCAAGCGAAAAGTACCTTCCGGGAGCTTCTTGACTTCAAAACGGCCCTCCTCGGTGGTGATACCCCCCGTGATAGTTTCCGTTCCATCTTCTGATTTAATGACGATAGCAGCGTAAGCCACAGGTTCGTTCTTGGCTTGGTCCATAACAATGCCTGTAATAGAACCGATTTTAGTGTCCGTGTTGTTTTTGGATGCGTTTCCGTAATGGAAAAAGGTGTTGCAGAAAAGCAACACAAACAGAAAGAGATTGCTCTTCATGAGTTTGTTCGTTTTTTTGATTGATTAATTGATGACTGATGACACAAGCTAGACGAACAAGTGAGATGCTTGTTACGAAGAATCCTTATTTTAACATTTGAGGGGATAAAAGAGACAAAAAAGTATGCCGTAAGGAAGTGGAAAGAGAGTTGACCAAAGGATGTAAAAAGAAGAAACCCCGGCTCCCCAAAAGGGTTCACCAGGGTTATTTCATTGATAAGCTATACTAAACACTAACCATTAACTATAAAAAATACAGTCTTACCAATGATGTATTTCTTCGAATAGACGCAGTTTTTACTGTTTGGTTACAAACTTTCAATTAGTTTAACACATAAATTAACATATGGACACAACGCTCGTTTTTGGAGCTTCGCTCAATCCAAATCGATATAGTAACCTAGCAATACAGCGTTTGGTGGAAAACGGCTTTGCTACAAAGGCATTTGGGGTTAGGTCTGGTACCGTTTCCGGAGTTGAAGTTAAGGATAAGCTTTCGGATATTCAAGATGTTCATACGATTACCCTTTATTTAAATCCAAAAAATCAACAACAATACTATCAAGAAATCCTTGACATGTTGCCTAAACGGGTGATTTTCAATCCTGGAACCGAGAATCCTGAATTCGAAGAATTATTAAAAGAAGCGGGTATTGAAGTGGAAGTAGCATGTACCTTGGTCATGCTGGCCACAAAACAATACTTATGATTTCACTTTTTTTCGGATAGCCCATAATCCGAGGAACGTCAATAAGCCATTTAAGGGAAGTAATTCGTAACCAATCACATATCCGCCCAAGTAGCTTGGGTCTATTTGTCCAAAAGCTGCAATGATGATTACCGAAAGTCCGCAGACGATCCAAACGTAGCGGTCTTTAATGGAGTGTTTGGTAAAGATTCCAAAAGCAAAAAGGCCTAATAACGGGCCGTAGGTATATCCGGCAGCGACCAAAAGACCATCAATTACATTTCGACTCAAGAAATATTTGAAACTGATGATAACCAGTATAAGCAAAACGCTCATGCCAATATGTACTCTTTTCCGCAAGCGGACTTGTTCTTTATCTGGTTTTTGCTCAATATCCAAAAAGTCAACACAAAATGACGTTGTCAAAGAGGTAAGTGCACTATCCGCGCTGCTGTAGGCCGCAGCAATGAGACCAAGCATAAAGGTAATGGCCAAAGTAAGTCCGAGACCTCCGTTTAGCGCAATTTCAGGAAACAATAAGTCGGATTTGGCTTTTCCATCCATTAAAGGAATGGCTATGCCATTTTTATTGGCGTAGATAAATAGCAAAGCGCCAAGCAACATGAACAAAAAGGTGGCCAGCACCAATACGATACTGAAGGAAATCATGTTCTTTTGAGAATCCTTGAGCGTTTTGCAGGTAAGGTTCTTCTGCATCATGTCTTGGTCAAGCCCTGTCATGCAAATCGTCACAAAAGCACCGCCCAAAAAAGACTTTACGAAATGGTTGCGGTCCAAAAGACTATCCGTAAAGAGAAAAGTACTATAGGTTTTGAGTTCGTCAGAAGCTAAAAAGGCTCCAAAACTCCAATCCATGGCGCCCAAAATCAAATAGACAGACAAGCCAACGGCCAATAGCATGAAAAAGGTTTGCAAAGTATCTGTCCAAACGATGGTTTTAATTCCCCCACGGTTGGTATAGACCCAAATCAATAATATGGACAGGATTACGGTGAATTCAAAACGCACGCCCAAATCATCAAAAACGAATTGCTGTAGCACAATAGCCACCAGAAAGAGACGAAACGCAGCACCTAGAACTCTTGAAATGAAAAAGAAAAAAGCTCCGGTTTTGTGACTAACGGACCCAAAACGGTCAGACAAATACTCATAAATGGAAGTCAGGTTATGTCGATAGTAAATAGGGAGCAAAACAAACGCCACTACAAAATACCCCACCAAATACCCCAGAACGACTTGCATGTAGCTAAATTGTGAGGCTTCCACCCATCCAGGAACGGAAATGAAGGTCACCCCCGATAATGAGGCGCCCACCATACCAAAAGCAACGATGTACCACGGTGATTGTCTTCCAGCTTTAAAAAAGTCATTGTTATTGTTGTTGTTTTTGCCTGTGAAGTAGGAAATCGCGATGAGCACCAAAAAATAAGAGCCAATCAGCAGTAAAATCTGTACGGAGGACATCTATTAGGTTTGATTTGCAAAGTACGAAAGTAAATCGGTACTGTTAAAATCGTAATTTTGCCGTTCAATCATGTAGATGGATTTTTCTTCTAAACTTTTGGAAAATGCAGTGTACGAAATGTCGCAGTTGCCCGGTATCGGAAAACGAACGGCACTTCGATTGGTATTGCATTTGCTAAAACAACCGGATGAACAAACCGTACACTTAGCCAGTGCTTTGGTCAAGATGAAAGAAGAAATCAAGTTTTGCAAGAAGTGCCATAATATTTCAGACACCGTGTTATGCGAGATTTGTGCCAATCCGAAACGGGATGAAAGTCTGGTTTGTGTGGTTGAGGATGTACGTGATGTAATGGCGATTGAAAGCACGGGGCAGTTTCAAGGCTTGTACCATGTTTTAGGCGGGAAAATATCGCCGATGGAAGGCGTAGGTCCACAAAACCTCAATATTGCATCTTTGGTAGAGAGGGCGAAATCCGGAGAAATAGAAGAGTTGATATTCGCTTTGAGTTCTACGATGGAAGGGGATACCACCAACTTTTATATTTATAAACAATTGGAGGGACAAAACATCAAAACCTCTACTATCGCAAGGGGAATTGCTGTGGGTGATGAATTGGAATATGCAGACGAAGTTACTTTAGGAAGAAGCATCTTAAATCGCGTTCCTTTTGAGAATTCGATAAAAGCAGACTGATTTAGAGTGTATTTCATAGAATAAATATAATAATAACCCATTTTCTTTGTTATTTTTGCAAAGAATCTAATACAAAAGGTTTTCAGAATACCATGTCAAAATTTGAATTGAAATTACCGCAAATGGGAGAGAGTGTTGCAGAGGCAACCTTGACCTCGTGGTTAAAAGAAGTAGGAGATACCATTGAGATGGATGAAGCGGTTTTTGAAATTGCGACTGATAAAGTAGATTCTGAAGTACCTAGTGAGGTGGAAGGCGTTTTGTTGGAAAAACGTTTTAATGTGGATGATGTCATTAAAGTGGGTGAGGTGGTCGCTGTGATTCAGATTGATGGAGACGCCCCAGTCGAGGACGAAGTGCCGGAGGTTGAAGTACCAGCGGTTGCTCCTCAAGAGGAAGTTCCTGAAATGGTGGCTGAATTGGAGGATAGCATGGCCCAAGCTCAAAACCAAGTAGTGGCCCCTGCAATTAGTACCTCCGAAGCAACTCGATTTTATTCTCCCTTGGTAAAAAACATTGCCAAGGAAGAAGGTATATCACTTGCAGAACTTGAGGCAATTCCCGGAACAGGCCTTGAAGGCCGCGTAACCAAAAATGACATCAAAGCCTTTTTGGAAAATCGTGGCACGGGTTCAAATGGTGCCGAAGTGGTTGCTGCCCCCGCAAAGGCAGTCGAAACCGCAACGCCTGAGGTGGTTGCGGCCAAACCGCAAGCAGTTTCTGAACCAGTAACTACCGTACAAACCGATGCAACTGGCGATGAACGGATTCCGTTAACACGAATGGGAAAATTGATTGCCAAGCACATGACGGAAAGTGTGGTTACTTCCGCACACGTGCAAAGTTTTGTGGAAGTCGATGTCACCAAAGTAGTGGAATGGCGCAATAAAGTCAAGAAAGCATTTGAGCAGCGCGAAGGCGAAAAGTTGACATTCACGCCAATTTTCATGGAGGCAGTGGCCTTGGCCATTAAAAAATATCCCTTGATGAACATTTCCTTGGAAGGGGATGTGGTCGTTAAGAAGAAGAACATCAATTTGGGAATGGCTGCAGCCCTCCCTGATGGAAACCTCATTGTTCCGGTCATAAAAAATGCAGACCAATTAAACTTGGTGGGTATGGCCAAGACGGTGAACGATCTTGCTAGTCGGGCTAGAAACAATCAATTGAAACCCGATGAGGTGCAAGGTGGCACCTATACTGTTACCAATGTGGGTACCTTCGGAAGTGTTTTCGGAACACCTATTATTAATCAACCCCAAGTAGGGATTTTGGCGCTTGGTGCCATTCGAAAAGTTCCAGCGGTGATTGAAACCGACCAAGGGGAATATATTGGTATCCGAAGTAAAATGTTTTTATCCCACAGTTATGACCACCGGGTGGTCAATGGTGCCCTTGGAGGCATGTTCGTGAAAAGCGTAGCGGACTATCTGGAAGCTTGGGATACTGAAAGGGAAATTTAAATCCAAATAAGTGTTGCACTTGTTTTACCTTTAAGCTCCTAAAGGTTTTCTGTTGATGAAATTATTCTGTTTTTTGTTCCTATTTGGAATGGTCGTTTCCGGCCAAAAATCTCCTCAGTTTGAAAAAAGAACGTTCTCCAAGGATGGGTTTCAAATGCCCTACCGCATCTTATTTCCAAAAGATTTTGATAAGAATAAAAAATACCCTTTGGTGCTGTTTCTTCATGGCTCTGGAGAGCGAGGAAATGATAACGAAGCGCAGCTGGTACATGGTTCATCGCTGTTTACCGCTGCCGATTTCAGAAGCCAATATCCAGCTATTGTTGTTTTTCCGCAGTGCGCAGCAGAAAGCAGTTGGGCTCGCATACAGGTAAATGGTGATTTTCCGGACAGGGAGTTTATTTTCTTTGAAGACAGCGAACCTACTCAGGAAATGGAATTGTTGGAAGGTTTGCTGAAATACCTCAAAAAGACCTATCGCTTGGATAAGAATAGAATGTATGTTGGTGGTTTGTCCATGGGTGGAATAGGCACCTTTGAACTGGTTCGACGCAATCCCAAGAAGTTTGCCGCAGCCTTTCCTATCTGTGGTGGCGCCAATCCCGCCATTGCACCTACGTTGAAAAAACCAACTTGGTGGGTGTTTCATGGAGATGCCGATAAAGTAGTTCCCGAAAAATGTTCCTCAGATATTGTAACCGCGATGGGACAACAAAAAGTGGAGGTAAAATATACGGTATACCCGGGGGTAGGCCACAATAGTTGGGACAATGCCTTTGCAGAACCTGATTTAATGAAATGGTTGTTTGCCCAAACCCGATAATAGAGATTCATGGAATTACAGCTTAAAAAACCGATTTGCTTTTTTGACTTAGAAACTACCGGGACCAATGTCGCTAAAGACCGAATTGTGGAAATTTCGATTCTAAAGGTCTTCCCCAACGGAAATAAAGAAAGCAAAACCTGGTTGGTGAATCCTGAAATGGAAATTCCGGCCGAAGTCATTGCGGTTCATGGTATTTCCAACGAAAAGGTAGCCAATGAACCTACTTTCAAGCAATTATCCAAAGAAATCTATCGTATGATTCAAGATAGTGATTTGGCTGGGTTCAATTCCGACAGGTTTGATATTCCGCTTTTGGCAGAAGAAATGCTTCGGGCAGAAGTGGATTTCGACATGAAAAAGATGGTTTCTGTAGACGTGCAGACCATTTTTCATAAAATGGAAAAACGCACGCTCGGTGCCGCCTATAAATTCTATTGTGATAAAGATTTGGAAGATGCCCATAGCGCGGAAGCCGATACATTGGCGACTTATGAAGTGCTGAAATCACAGTTGGACCGCTATCCGGAATTGGAAAACGATATCAAAAAACTTTCTGAGTTCACTACAAGACGTCAGTCGTTGGATTTTGCCGGTTTTATTGGTGTGAACAAAAATCAAGAACCCATTTTCGCCTTTGGTAAGCATAAAGACAAAACAGTCGACGAGGTAATGAATACCGAACCAGGGTATTTCGGCTGGATTCTCAACGCCGACTTTCCTTTGTACACCAAAAAAGTGTTGACTCAAATCAAATTGAGCAAGTTAAACAACAAGCTTTCCTAAACATGAAGTTGATTTGTATTGGAAGAAACTACGCAGCACATGCGGATGAGTTGGGTAATGAACGACCTACGGAACCCGTGGTTTTCATAAAACCAGATTCTGCCATCCTACCTAAGGAGCAAGATTTTTATATTCCCGAGTTCTCCAACGAAGTACATTATGAAGTCGAGGTTTTGGTGAAAATCAACAAAGTTGGAAAACACATTGCTCAGAAGTTTGCCCATAAATATTATGATGAAATCGGTTTGGGAATCGACTTTACAGCAAGAGACGTGCAACAAGCTTTAAAGGAAAAAGGGTTGCCTTGGGAAAAAGCCAAAGGATTTGATGGCGCTGCCGTAATTGGAAAGTGGTTACCGAAATCACAGTACGAAAATGTAGATAAACTGACTTTTCAACTTCAAAAAAACCAAGAGGTCGTCCAAGAGGGTGATACCGCTTTGATGCTCTGGAAGATAGACGAATTGGTAGCCTACGTATCCACTTATTTTATGTTAAAAAAAGGAGATATTCTCTTCACGGGCACGCCTGCCGGGGTTGGTAAAGTAAGTCCAAATGATTACCTTTCAGGTACGCTTGAAGGAGAAGAGATGTTCTCAATCAATGTTCGCTAATGATTTACAGCCTCGATAAAATCAATGAGATGGCCGAAGGAGACCAAGATTTCATTGTCTCTGTTGTTTCGGTTTTTTTGGAAGAAGTCCCCACAGATTTGGAAGGACTTGAAGATGCCATTGGCCAAAAAGATTACGAAAGTGTCTACAAACTTGCCCATAAAATCAAACCCAATGTGGATTTGTTGGGGATGGAGCAAACACGGGCAACTGCACTGGAAATTGAGACTTTAGGGAAAAATGTAGCCAATATGAACGAGATTGAGCAGAAATTCCCTTTGCTCAAAAAAGATGTGCTCCAAGTGATTTCCGAACTCAAAAAAGATTTCGACCTGTAGATGCAAGCCGAAATCATCACCATTGGGGATGAAATCCTCATTGGGCAAATCATAGACTCCAACTCAGCCTTTATTTCCAAAGAATTCAATAAGATTGGAGTTTCCGTGTATCAAATTACTTCCGTGCAAGATACTAGGGAGCATATTTTGGAAAGTCTGCACGTTTCGGGAAAAAGGTCTGATTTGGTCATTTTGACTGGAGGGCTTGGTCCCACGAAGGATGACGTTACCAAACATACTCTATGTGCGTTTTTTGAAGATGAATTAATAAAGGATGAGACCACTTTGGGGCACATTGAAGATTTGTTTGCAAAATACATTTCCACTCCCATTTCAGATTTGAATCGCCAACAAGCATTGGTCCCTTCCAAAGCGCAAATACTTTTCAATGCCCATGGTACCGCCCCTGGACTTTGGATGGAAAAAGACGAAACAGTTTTTGTTTCCCTGCCCGGAGTACCTTTTGAAATGAAACATTTAATCCGGAATCAAGTCATTCCGAAGGTGATTGAGCGTTTTGAACGGCCACATATTATCCATAAAACCTTACTCACTTATGGCTTGGGCGAAAGTGCTATCGCGCAGCGTATTGAAACCTGGGAAGATAACTTGCCGAAACCTATCAAATTAGCCTACCTACCAAATTTAGGTAGGGTGCGTTTGCGCTTGAGTGCTACAGGGATGAATAAAGAAGCACTGGAAAAGGCCGTGGATAAGCAAATTGCAGCAGTCATCCCTCTTATTGAAGACATATTATATGGTATAGAGCAAGATGGCTCGATAGAAGAACAGCTAGCACAAAAATTCACCGAAAAAGGAAAAACCTTAGCTTGCGCTGAAAGTTTTACAGGGGGTAGGATTGCGCAAAGCTTTACCGCTATTCCCGGTGCTTCAAAATACTTTCAAGGTGGGGTAGTGACCTACGCCACAGAAACCAAAGTCAAGGTTCTTGGTGTGGATAAAGCCCTCATAGAAAAACATTCTGTGGTTAGCGAAGAAGTGGCCATGGCCATGGCTGAAAAGGCCAAACATGTATTAGGGGCTGACTTTGCATTAGCGACCACCGGAAATGCAGGTCCAGACAAGGGTGACTCAGATGTAGAGGTAGGTACGGTTTTCATTGCGGTTAGCACGCCAGAACGTACTTTTGCAGAACGTTTTGTGATGGGAAACCATCGGGAAAGAGTTGTTCAAAAATCCGTAAACAAAGCCTTTGAAATGCTTTGGAAGGAAATTTCAAAATTCTAATCAAGAATTTTGTCCATCCCATAGAAAAGACATAAATTTGCAGCCTCAATAAAATCACTCAAAATCTACGGAGATGTCCAAAGTTTGTGAAGTAACGGGGAAAAAGGTAATGTTTGGAAACAATGTTTCCTTCTCTATCAATAAAACGAAGAGAAGATTCGACGTGAACATTTCCAAAAAGAAATTCTATATCCCTGAAGAAGATAGATGGGTAACCTTGAATGTCTCTTC
>JBCBPD010000030.1:0-36235 GCA_039820925.1 Bacteroidota bacterium
AGTGTCAACCAAGAAGAACTGTTCAAAAAAATCAAGGAAGTTCCAGGTATTGAAATCATGGGTGAACCTACGCTAACAGAATACCCTTCTTACGACGGCAAAAGTGTCACAAGAGTTATGGTAAGCAAATTTTACGACCCAGACGGGTTTATTGTGGAATTCAACAAGTTGTTGGATAACCTTTAAAGGCAAAATAACATTTATTTACTTGCTCGTATTTCATGTCACGTTTTAGGAATTGACAACTGCTTTTCACCACTTTCCCTAATAGAAAAGAGCGCATAATGCGGAATTGACATACCATTCCTTTTCTTTTATTCTACTCAAATCCAAAATGTTACGACCATCAGGTGCATTTTCGGTATCTCACGAATCCTTCGTAAATCCATTTAGTTAACATTATTAATTATTAATATTATTAACTAAATTAGTGGAATAATATCTCCAAGTATTGTAATGATATGAGCCAAATGGTAAATCCAAGCACGCAAGATTGGAAAGAAGAACTTTCCGAATGGATAACCTCCCTTCAGGAAGTCATTGACGAAAAAGGAGGAGCGTCTGCAGCGGAGTTGATGAAAGAACTACGATCATTCGCCTTGCATAATGGCGTTCAGATTTCTGGGACAGCCTTAAACTCTCCCTACATCAACACCATCAACGCAAAAGACCAGCCGCCTTATCCCGGCGATACGGTTTTAGAGAATAAAATCGAAAATATCAATCGCTGGAACGCTATGGCGATGGTGCTGCAAGCTTATGATAGTGGTGAAGGCCTTGGCGGACACATTGCCACCTACGCTTCAGCAGCAAGTATGTACGAGGTCGGTCTCAATCACTTTTTCAAGAAAAAATCAGATGAGTATGGAGGAGACTTGGTTTCCTTTCAACCCCATGCTGCACCCGGAATTTATGCCAGAGCTTTTTTGGAAGGGCGCCTTTCTGAAGCACAACTCAAAAACTTTAGACGCGAGCTTCAAAAAGAAGGAGGTCTTTCGTCTTATCCGCATCCGCGAAGAATGCCAGATTTCTGGGAAATTCCGTCCGCTTCCATGGGGCTTATTGGGGTAAGTGCCATTTATCAAGCCAGATTTCAAAAATACCTTGAGAATCGAGGCTTAAAACCCAAAAAAGGTGGTCGGATTTGGGCCTTTGTGGGCGATGGTGAAATGGATGAGCCTGAAACCTTGGGTACCTTGAACATTGCCGTTCGCGAACAACTTGACAATCTCGTTTTGGTTGTCAATTGCAATTTGCAAAGACTAGATGGACCCGTCCGTGGAAACGGAAAAATCATACAAGAATTGGAACGTACCTTTTTAGGTGCAGGATGGAACGTAACCAAAGTCATTTGGGGTAGCGAGTGGGATGCTCTGTTGCAACGCGACTCGAAAGGCATATTGGTCGACCGAATGAACCGTGCGCTTGATGGCGATTATCAAATGTATTCTGTGTTGCCTGGAGACCAAGTGCGTGAGCATTGGGTAAAAGACAATCCTGAATTGGAAGAACTCATGCGTTCCCTATCGGATGAAGAAATTCGAACCATTAAAAGGGGCGGGCACGATTACAAAAAAATCTTTGCTGCTTTCCAGAAAGCCGCGAAACCCAATGGGAGACCGAGCGTCATCCTCATGAAAACCATAAAAGGGTATGGAATGGGTCATGCGGGTGAAGGAAAAAACACTACCCATCAAAAAAAGAACATGAATCCCGAGGAACGCATTGAAGCGGCGAGACGCTTTGGCATTCCTTTGAGTGAGGAAGAAGCGGCTAAAGCCAAATTCTATCGCCCAGCGGATAATAGTCCTGAAATGCAATACATGCGCAAACAGCGCGAAGCATTAGGAGGCTATTTACCCGAGCGACGGGACGAAAGCGTAACCCTCAAAACTCCGGATGACGCGCTTTTTGAAGAGTTCTACGCAGGTACAGATGGACGTGAAGTGTCGACCACAATGGTTCTAGTCCGCATTATCGCCAAGTTGCTCAAACAAGAAGGCATTAAAGAATATATCGTTCCCATCATTCCAGATGAAGCCCGCACATTCGGAATAGATGGTCTTTTCCGCCATGCCGGAATCTATCAACCCAAGGGACAACTGTACAAACCTGTTGATACCGGCAGTGTGTCCTACTATCGAGAAAGTACGGATGGCCAAATCCTCCAAGAAGGTATTTGCGAAGCGGGTGCTTTGGCCTCTTTTATGGCGGCAGGTTCCGCTTATGCCATGCATGGCCTACCCATGATTCCTTTTTACATTTTCTATTCCATTTTTGGATTCCAACGGGTCGGGGATATGATTTGGGCCTGCGGCGATATGATGTGCAAGGGCTTTTTGATTGGGGGAACTTCCGGGAGAACTACTCTGAACGGAGAAGGGGTACAGCATCAAGATGGGCATTCCCATGTGTTGTCGAGCATTGTTCCCAACATGAAAAGTTACGACCCAACCTTCGCCTTCGAACTGGCCACTATCGTAAAAGATGGTATCCATCGCATGTACGAAAAGGGTGAGAATATTTTCTATTATATCACCGTAACGAATGAAAACTATGCTATGCCTTTGATGCCCGAAAACGTTACTGACGGCATTCTGAATGGCATGTATCGTTATCAAAAATCCGGTAAGGCAGCGAGCAAAGGGCGTAAGGCGCATTTGATGGGTAGTGGCTCCATTATGATGCAGGTGTTGGAAGCCAGACAAATGCTGGAAGACATGAACATATCCACAGACGTTTGGAGCGTGACCAGTTACACAGAACTACAACGAGATGCTTTAGATGCGGAACGCGAAGGGCTACTAGCAAGTAATGGACAGAAGCGAAAATGTTATGTGGAAACCCTTTTGGAAAAAGAAAAAGGGGTTTTTGTCTCTGCGTCAGATTACGTGAAGTCCCTTGGCATGTCCATCGCGAAGTGGATGCCAAAACAATATCACGTTTTGGGCACGGACGGATATGGCTTTAGTGAAGCAAGAAATGATTTGCGTGACCATTTTGAAATTAGTGCCAAGTACATCGCACTTAGCGCGCTTCAAATGCTTCGCGAAGAAGGTGCTGTAACTGATAAAGAAGTTTCAGACTTTTTGAAAAGTCACAAGATAAATTCCAAAAAAGTTAATCCCGCTACGCTATGATGGAGTTGACATTACCCTCATTAGGAGAAGGCATCGAAAAAGGAACCATTATTTCCATATTGGTCAACGTGGGGGATACTATCGAACAAGAACAACCTTTGATGGAAGTCGAAACGGATAAAGTTGTAGTCGAGGTCCCGGCGGATGCAGCAGGTGTTGTGTCTGAAATCATGGCAAGTATTGGAGACGAAATAACCGAAGGCACGGCATTTTTATCCCTCTCTAACGATAAGGGAAAGGTCGAAAAAGTAATTCCTGAAACAGATAAACTGGAAGCAAAAAACAACGGGGAGATAACACCCGAAGTTGTAGTTGCACCTCCAAAAGAAGAAGTCAAAACAGAGGCTGTTGAAACGGTACTGAAATTGCCCTCATTGGGAGAAGGCATCGAAAAAGGAACGGTCATCGCGTTGCACGTCAAAAGTGGTGATGTTATCGAAAAAGAGCAGACGCTAATGGAGGTGGAAACGGACAAGGTAGTCGTCGAAGTTCCCTCTGATGCGGCAGGAACCATTCTTGAAGTTATAGTGAACGTTGGGGATGAAATTGGCGTGGACTCTCCTATGCTGTCTATTCGTTCCAGTGCTGTTCCCGTTGAGAAAACACTTCCTGGCGAACCACCCATTTCGGAAACCAATAGCACCGCAAAAGCTCCTACAGTAAAACCACAAGCTCCGTCGCCAATACCAGCAGAACCAACTCCAAAGCCTAAGGCAAATGGCTCAAAATATAGAAGTACGCCTTTAGCGCGCAGACTTGCCCGAGAAATTGGTGTAGACATTACGCAAGTACAACCGCAATTCGCAAGTAATCGCATCGGCGTCAAAGACGTAAAACATTTCGCCAAAACCCAAAACACCCAGAAAAGTGCAGGTACTACAGTGATGTTGCCAGCATTGCCTGATTTCTCTAAATGGGGTGATATTGATTTAAAAGACATGTCGGGCATTATGCAAGCGACGAGTCGTAACATGACCACGGCCTGGTCTACGATTCCGCACGCTTGGTTACAAGAAAAAGTGGATATTACCCAGCTCGAGGCCAAACGCCAAGAGCACAAACTACAGGTCAAAGAGATGGGTGGTGCATTGACCTTGACCTGCATCTTGGTAAAAGTCTTGGCGCAAGCGTTGGAAAAATTTCCAATTTTCAATGCAAGTCTTGATGCTGAGAACCAACAAATTGTGTTTAAGGACTATGTAAATATTGGTATTGCAGTGGACTCGGACAGGGGTTTGATGGTCCCGGTTGTAAAAAACGCGAATGACAAAAAACTAACAGAAATCGCTCTGGAACTTTCGGAACTATCCGCTAAAGTGAGGGACAAAAAAATCACGCCTGAGGCCTTGGAAGGGGCCACTTTCACCATTTCAAATCTTGGGGGCATAGGCACATCCGCCATTTTTCCGTTGGTATCCCATCCGCAAGCCGCTATTTTAGGGGTGGCGGCCAGCACAATGGAACCTGTTTTTATAAAAGATGCTTTTGAACCGCGATTGATGATGCCGCTTACCATCGGTTTTGACCATCGCATTATCAATGGAGCAGATGCAGCACGCTTTCTGCAACACATAAAACACCTTTTGCAAGATTGGTTCCTTTGGAACTTGTAACACCGACCTATAACCCATGAATATATTTCTTCTCCTAAAGTTTTTCCACATCCTGCTCTTCGTTTTTTGGCTGGGAACCGATATGGGTACCTACTACGCGAGTCGTTTTGTAATTGACCCAAAACTCTCTGGACCGCAGCGTGCAACCGCACTCCAAATCTTATTGGGATGCGATTTGGGTCCACGCATAGCGATGCCATTGATTATGCCCACCGGTATTCATATGGGGAAATACTTAGGTCTGGTTAAAATAGATTCCTCCGGACTCATTATCGTTTGGCTTCTAGGTTTGCTTTGGCTTACGCTGGTCTTGTCCTTACACTTTAGTAAAAGTGAAACCTTAAAAGGCAAATTAAGGCGATTGGATTTTTGGGTCAGACCCGTAATTGTTTCTGTTGTAGGCGGACTTGCGGTGTACAATTTGGTAAACCCAACTCACATTATTGCTGATTACATTAGTTGGAAACTCCTTACCGTCTGTGCCTTGATTCTTTGCGGATTGGGCATACGGTATCACTTGAATATTTTTAAACCTGCATTTCGGCAAATGATGATGGGCGAAAATCTTGAAGAAGCGAATCAGGTTATCAAAAAGAAAATGGACGACTGCCTTCCCTACGTTTATGGAATTTGGATTGGGTTGTTGGTCAGTGCAGCTTTGGGCTTACATTTGATTGGATGAAACACAAAACCATTCGCGGATACATTCGCTACACTAGTAAAAAAGAGGAATCTTTTGATAAAGAAAGAGGAAGGGAATTCTTTACCCTTACCCAACAAAGCGACCAGAATCTGTTACTTCATGCCCACTGCGAAATTGATGATGCGCCGAATGTAGTTCGCGATGTCATATTGGCCATGCGTCCGAATGGGGAACCCTTGGATTGCAGTGTTCGCCTTTCCGTCGGGGACCAATACGAAGGTTCGGGTTGGTTTCGCTTTGGGGAAGATTTTGCGGAATGCGAAATGCACAATCACAAAGATGGAAGAATTAGCCAAAAACTTCCTACGCAAGGTTGGGTTCCATGGTTGCAAGCACACCCAATCGTGGGAGATGGCTTGTTGATGAAATGCTATGACCTCTCCAAAGGAACGGGAAAACAGCTCCTTGAAAATTTCATGCTAACCTCACCAGACCATCGTGGTGCCACCGGACCCTTACTTTTTGAAATGAAAAAAATGAGCATTACATTTCATGGAGAAGAAGAGGTTACCGTAGGAGCAGGCACCTTTCAGGCAAGACATTTTTCGGTGGGAGATACTGCAGGTAGTCTATTGGAAGAACATCCTCCCTATCATGTTTGGGTAACTGCAGATGATGACTATCTTTTTCTTAAAGCAGGTGCTGCTGGTTACATGCAAACGCATTATGAATTGGAATCGCTGGAATTCTTGGAGTAAAATCCAAAAAGTGGTCAAACCTGATAAAAGTCATGTTTTGCAGAAACCCATTTAGTTAATTTTATTAATAATTAATTATGTTAACTAAATAAGGAAATTTAGTATCTTAAACCCGTAAAGAAATAGACTCATGAAAGAATTACGCTTATTCCCGAAGCATGCTGGAATTTGGGAAGGCACCTACAGAAGAATTGGTGCTGACGGAAAACTTATTGATGAATGGAAAAGCCGTTTGACCTGTGCCATGTTACCCGGAAGAAAATACCATCAGGTTAACGAATACATGTGGGATGATGGTTTCAAGGACTGTTTGGATTTTGGAGTGTGTCCCTTTGATGATGATGGAAACTTGATTTTCGAAAATCCTAGACTTAGCGGTAAGGCGTGGGAAACAGGGAACAGTGTTGTGCTCATTTGGGAATACAAGCATCGTCCTGGTATGAAACTTTTTGAGCAAATAGACCTAATCGGCAATGATGACCATCGCATTCGCGTATGGAAATGGTCTGACGGGGATACTTTTAACGGAGTGACCATGATTGAAGAACGTAAAGTCTGTGGACAAGACGGAATTGACCCTCAATTTTGGGAAGACCTTCCAAAGAATAGAACCAATGGGCAAGAGTCAAGATCTGACAACTAACATATAGCTTGTTCAAACTTTACTGCAATGAGGCCGTTGTGATAACGGCCTTTTTTATAAAATTGAAGAGGCACAAATCTCATCAAGCGAATTTGTCCTCCAGATAGGTTTCATAATCGGCAAGGATTTGTTCCCGTGCTTCTTGGGCAATTCGAGAAACGCCAAAAGCAGCAAAGCTGGGCAATACTTCATACCCCACTAGACCTAACACTCCTTGTTTGATGTTCATCAAGATTTCGTCCACCGTTCTGCCGTGCACCCCTTCCTTACTATAAAATTCCTTAGGACTACCTGTAGTCACGCACAAAAAAGCCCTTTTGCCTTTAAACCTGCCGTTAGGACCCATACCATATTCCCCGCCATAAGCAAAGCCATAAGCCAAAACCCTATCGACCCATCCTTTTAAAATGGCAGGCATGCCAAACCACCATAACGGAAAATTTAAAATAAGTACGTCTGCTTCGACCAAAAGTTTCATTTCAGCTTTCAAATCTGCTGCAAAAGCATCTGCTTCTTGAGCTTTCAATTGCTCCACGGCATATTTGTAATAAGGCGCGTCGGATAAAACTTCGAAATCATGTTTTCCACCAGTGGGATTGAATCCTTTTAGATACAAATCAGATATGGTAACCTCATCTCCTTTGGAATTGAAAAAGAATTTCGCCTTTTCTGCAAGGGCGCTACAAAAGGAGTCAGGATTCTCATGCGCGTGAACAACTAAAACCATCATACTACGCGTCGGTTTCAGAAGTAGCTGTATCGCTGAAATCCCGATACTTTCCTAAGAACAATAGAGGTATTGAACCCACTAAAAATGCCACAAAAGCGTAACCCAAAATGGAATCATAGCTTCCTGTGGCAGTGAAAAACTTCCCGAATATCACCGGTCCAAAACCAGCACCCAATGCAAAGAAACCATATAAGAATCCATAAATCGCAGCGTAGTTTTTCATGCCAAAATAGCGCGAAACGAAGTAAGCAAGTAAATCATATTCCACTCCAGCACCGAAACCTAAAATCATCACTGCGATAAGGGCTGTTGAATAGCTGAGTTCAGCAGATTGCAGCAACAAACAAGAGATTGCCGGTATACTCAAAAGGACAAAAGCAACTGCAGGCGCCCAAAACCTATCTATCAAATATCCGCCTATAAGTCTTCCTATGATGACAGCATAACCCAAAGCACTGGCCAAGACGACCGCATCGACGGTTTCAAATCCTTTGGCACCCAATAACTTCTCCAAATTGGGAATAGGGCCTCCAATCGCAAACGAAATCAAAACAAAACAGAACGAAAGCAACCAGAACCTCCAATCCCTTAGGGCCTCATTAACGGTCAAACCGTTGGAATTCCCTTTTCGATAAGCAGGTACTTCAGCTCTCAGTCGGGCAACCTTGTCCGCCACTTTCGGGTCATCAGTATCACGAAAAAAGAAATAAGCAACGGGTAATGAAATCAAAATAGGAAGCAATCCGACCCCTAGGTAGGCGGCCTTCCATCCATAGTTTTCGATGATATTGAAGGCGTAGAGTTTAGCCATGGAACCAAACAAACCCGTACCTAAAAGGGAAAGCCCTAGTGCCAATCCCCGATTCTCATTAAACCAGTTGTTGATGGCTCTGGTCCACGTCATTGGTAAGGTCCCGGCTCCAACGAAGGCCAATAGTGCCCACAGCGTTAAATATAAAGGGACATTTCCGGTGTTCAGCGAAAAAGCGATAAAGGTGATCCCAAAGAGAAAAACAGACCAAAGGGCCGTCTTACGTGCTCCAAATCGGTCAGCAAAATAACCCACCATGGGGCTCGCGAAAAGCGCCGCAAAGGTAAAAACCGGTAAAGCAAACATAACCGTGTCAATTTGCCAACCAAAGTTTTTCATCAACGGAATGGCAAATACGCCAATAGTATAAAAAGGTAGTGGTGACATCCCTAGCCCTATCCCCAAAGTTGAGGACAACACCACTGGCCATCCGAATTTAAATTCTTTAAGATTGAGTTTTCCCACGGTTGTACAATTTGATTAGTTAGTTATGTATGATTGAAAGAACTGGTCTATCGTATTGAAATAAAATCCTTTTAAATCCCATTGCTTTCTTCACTGAAATCAGGGTATCCCAAACCGAATGTTGGCCTTACTTTCTCAGATAGTTCAAAAAAAAATAATTAATATTGTTAATAATTAATATTGTTAACTAAAATAAAATAAATATCTTAGACAAGGTAACATTAGTTAAAAAAATCTATACCATGGGAATGACGATAACCGAAAAGATTATGGCACGAAACAGCGGTAGGGACCACGTAGTTCCTGGTGAACTGGTTTGGACCGATATCAATACCGTTATGACCATGGACTATTTGGGGAAGACCTGTTTTGACAAATTCAGACAGTTGGGCAAAACAGAGGTTTTCGACAAAGACCGGGTTATTTGTGTGTCAGACCACTTGGTCCCACCTCCCAACCAAAAATTTGCAACCATGCTCAATGAATGGCGTGAAGTAGTCAAAGCCCATGACATTACGCATTTTTATGATTTGGGTCGCCAAGGTATTGCGCATCAAATCATGGTTGAGCAAGGCCATGTGCTCCCTGGGACAATAAGTATAGGAACAGACTCCCATGCGAATACCTATGGTGCTGTCGGCGCAGTAGGAAACGCTATCGGCGTAACCGATGCAGCGGTGGCCATGGCTACAGGAAAAGCTTGGTTTAGGGTTCCCTCTTCGGTCAAATTCCATATCACCGGTCAATGGCAACCTTGGGTCATGGCGAAAGACCTCAGTTTGCATATCATGGGAATGATGCATTGGAATGGCCATTTGATTTATAAAACCCTCGAGTTTACCGGTCCTGCTATTGAGTCTTTGGATATGGCTGGACGAATGACCCTTTGCAACATGACTGTTGACTTAGGTGCTAAAAATGGTATCGTAGCTCCGGATAAAATCACCCAAAGATATCTCGACGGTGTTGCCAAAGGCGAATGGGATATGATTGCCAGTGATGAGGATGCTGAATACGAAGCAGTCTACGAAATCAACATAAACGATTTGGCACCCACTGTGGCGCTACCTGATAAATTAGACGATACGGTTCCTGTGGAAAAGGTAATCGGAACCAAATTCAATAAGGCTTTTGTTGGAACCTGTACTAACGGTCGATTAGAAGATTTGGCCATTATGGCCGAAATCCTGGAAGACCAGCAAATTCATCGCGATGTGAACATGATTGTGGTTCCTGCAAGCCAAACCGTCTATTTGGATGCGTTGAAAGCCGGATATCTTGAAACTTTGGTGAAAGCTGGTGCTGCCATCGACACACCGAGTTGCGCCGCCTGTGCGGGAATCCACACCGGTGTAGCTGGTGATGGAGATATCGTTTTGAGTGCAGGAAATCGAAATATGAAAGGTCGTATGGGCAGTAAGAACGCTCAAATTTATTTGACTTCACCCGCCGTTGTCGCTGCGTCGGCCATACGAGGTGAAATTACCGACCCAAGAGTAGCATCTTAAACCACAACCCTAACCATGCGAAGAAGAATCTTTATACGAAATGGAGCTCTAGCCAGTGTGGCTTTAGGTACCTTACCGTTAGGGTGTAGCCCTAAACTAGATACTGATATCCTCATTTTAGGCGGGGGCATGGCTGGACTCAAGCTTGCTTATGAATTGGAACAAGCTGGTCGAGACTACATCATTTTGGAAGGAAGTCCTCGGATGGGCGGAAGATTGTTCAGTCACCCTACTCTGGGAAGAGATGTTGGCGGAAGAGGTATCGGTGACCGATATGATGAGGTCATGAAATTGGTCAAAGCGCTGGATGTGGAATTGGTGGATATTACTGAAAATATGTCCTCACCAACAGCCATTTATCTTAACGGTGAATTGCATAATCCGTGGGAAGGGGAAATGGCCAAACCCAGTTTTTTGGAGTTTTCAAGATTGCGCAATGCCAAATCCTTGGAAAGTTTGGATGCGTGGTATCAATCTCCACAGCTAGATGAACCGTATAGTAAGTTTTTGAAAGACCTGGGGCATACCGATGAAGAAATTGCGCTCATCAATATTTCTACCAATTACAATGACGTGTTTAAAACGTCGGCGCTTAACAGCCTTCATAGCCGAGCGTTTCGAAAATACAACGGCTCTAAAAAAGTCTTCAACTTTAAAGGAGGCGCAAAGAACTTGGTGAATAAAATTGTCGACGCGTTACGGCATCCAGTGCATACTGATAAGATGGTTACGGCAATCGACGACCAACAAACCCGAGTTACGGTACGTTGTGAAGATGGCTCAAGCTATTCCGCCAAAAAGGTGGTTTCTACTATGCCATTTTCGACCCTTCGGGATGTAAAACTCAATTTGGGACTTAATTCCAAGCAAGAGAAAGCCATCAACGAACTCCAATATACCAGAATCACGCAAATCCATTTTGACGCGGAGCCATTTTGGGAAGAAGATGGGATTCCACCCAGTATGTGGACGGATACCCGACTTGAGCGCATCATGGATGTGAATGCCGCTTCTAAAGAAGTAAAACTCGCTTGTTGGGTCAATGGTACTGGGGCGGACTATTTCAAAAATATGAGTGACACTGAAATAGCGGATTTTACCCTAAAGACCTTGGTCAAAATAAGACCTGCTTCAGAAGGCAAAATATCGTATTTGGGCACTCATAAATGGGGGAGTTATCGGTACAACAAGGGAGCGTACTGCGAATTTGGTGTAGGACAAGCGTCGCTTTTTGAAGATATGATACGCCCCGCAGGAAACCTGCATTTTGCTGGAGAACATGCTGCTAAAGAATCAAGGGGTATTGAAGCAGCGGCCGAATCTGCAGTTCGCGTTTTTAATGAATTGAACCAATCAAATAGTTGATTATGATAAAAGGAAAATGTTGGGTCGCTGATGACTACGTGATGGCCTACGACATCATTATTCAAGAGTATTGGACTTCTCCAATTGACGCTGAGGAAAATAGCAAATGGGTCATGGCCGGGGTAAAAGAAGAATTCAATAAGGAGAATGGATTCAAAGACGAAGGATTCACATTTATTGTAGCAGCACATAATTTCGCAGGTGGTGGAAAATCCATTGAACACGTAATCACCGGACTCATGGGGGCTGGTATTCAGGCCGTTTTTGCAACTAGTTTTGCGCGATTGCAGTTTCGCAATGCCATCAACTACGGATTACCTTTTGTTACGTGTGATGGAATAGCTGATGGTTGTTCTACAGGAGATGAGTTGGAATATTATCCTGACGAAGGCGAGATTCGAAACATTACCAAAGGAACAGTTTTCAAAACCGTTCCCGCGGCGCCTTTTGTAGCCGAAGTTGGCAAAGCAGGAGGGCTAATGAATTATGTTCGAGATAAAATCGCCAAGGGAGAACCTATCCAATAAATATGAAGGAAAACAAACTCAAAAAGAGAATTGAAAACGGCGAAGCCGGATTTGGTGTGATTTCACCCACAACGGACCCTATCCTTTGCGAATATATGGGCTTGTTGGGCATGGATTATTATATGATTGATGCCGAGCACGGAGCCATCACAGCTTCTGATGTCACCAATATGGTTCGCGCATGTGAACTGCGCGACATTACTCCTCTGGCTCGTATCCGTAGTGTAGACCCAAAACTCATTTTACAATATATGGATGCCGGAATTATGGGCGTCATGATGCCCAGCATCGATACCGTCGATGACGTGAAACGCTTGGTTGAAGCCATGAAATACCCTCCAATGGGCAAGCGAGGGCTAGGTCCAGTACGTGCGGCAGACTACATGCAAGGTCCAATGGCTCAGGCGGATTATGTGACATTCTCGAACGCGCAAACCTTGGTCATGCCGCAAATCGAAACTTTGGAGTGCGTCAAGAACCTTCCTGAAATGTGTAAAATCGAAGGTGTGGACGGATTCATTATTGGCCCACGTGACTTGGCCATGAGTATGGGCTATTACGATGGACCCGCCCATGACGAAGTGAAAAAAGTATTGGCAGAGATATTTTCTATCATTGGCGAAAGCGATAAATGGTATGGCACCGTGGCTGGTACTGCCGAACAGGCAGAAGGTTTGATTAAAAACGGGGCGAGTATGGTGATGAACTCCATACAGGGTTTACTAAAACAAAGTGGAAATGCCTTTTTAAAGGCACAATAAAAACATAACAAACATCCAATGGCAGCACTTGTTGTTCTATTCAATCTAAAAGACGATTCCGCCAAAGAAGCTTACGAAGCTTGGGCCAAAAATACGGATGTCCCGACGGCATCAAGTTTGAAATCAGTTGACGATTTCAAGGTGTTCCGCTTAGGGAATATCATGGGAACAGAAAACCCTTCACCCTATCAATATTGCGAGGTTTTGCACATTAACGATATGGGGCTACTTGGAGAAGAAGTAGGTTCAGAAGCAATGCAAAAAGTCGCAGCAGAGTTTCAAGGTTTTGCAGATAACCCCATATTCATCGTTTCAGAGCAAATTGCTTAGTCATGTATGATTTAAAAGGAAAAACGGCGATTGTAACCGGTTCAGGGAGAACCAAGGGCATCGGAGAAGCGATTGTCATGAAGTTAGCTGAAGAAGGCTGCAATGTGGTCATTACCGACATTGGCACAACCAAAGGAGAACAGTTTAGCGAAGAGCATGTTGGCACTACGGATGAAATGGAAGCCATTGTGGCCGAGGCCAAAAAGAAAGGAGGAGATGCCATAGCGATTCCTTGTGATGTTCGCTTTGAAGCCCAAGTCAAGAATTTAGTCCAAAAAGCAAAAGAACATTTTGGCCAAGTAGATATTATGGTGAACAACGCGGGAGTGGGTTACATCATGGAACCCTTCACCGAATTCAAGGAAGAAAGCTGGGATGCTGTTTTGGATGTGAATCTAAAAGGAGCATTCCTATGTTCAAAACATGCCGCCATTCATATGATTGAACAAGGTACCGGTGGTGCGATTGTCAATATTGCTAGTCAAGCCGCTAAATCTGGATTTCCTTTTGCTGCCGCCTATACCTCTTCCAAACATGGAATGGTTGGACTAACTCGGTCCAATGCGGTAGAATTAGGCAAATTCAAAATCCGCGTCAACGCCATTTGTCCAAATCATATTACTACAGGTTTGGGACACTGGCAAAACAAGTTCTTTAGTGAAAAGATGGGACTAGATTACGAAGACTATCTACAAGGCATCGTTGACCGAAATCCTATGGGAAGAACAGGTCAAGTAAACGATATTGCCAATGCCGTTGCCTTTTTGGTTTCGGACAAGGCTAGCTACATCACTGGCGAAGCCATGAATGTATCCGGTGGGGAAGAATACCATTAAATCCTCCACCACAAAACACACAAATCTTGAATAATGAAGTTAGGAATTGACATAGGGGGCACATTTACGGATTTTGTCCTGTTCAATACGAACAACAAACAGCTCTTCTTCACCAAAACCCTTACCACCTACCCTGACCCAACGGTTGGGATTTTCAACGGTATTCGCGAAATACGGGAAAAGTATGGATTTAAGGTAGAAGAGTTATCTGATATAGTCCATGGAACTACTTTGGTGACCAATGCTGTGATCGAACGGAAGGGGGCTAAAACAGCTTTCATTACTACTGCTGGTTTTGAAGACGTTCTTGAAATCGGTCGGGAAATGCGTTATGACATCTATGATATTTTCCTCTCCATGCCCAAGCCTTTGGTGCCTAGAAATCTAAGAATGGGTGTTCAAGAACGTATTGATACCCACGGGAATGTTTTGGAACCTTTAGAGACCAATGCTTTGGATGCCCTTGCCGAAGAACTCAACAAAAATGGTATTGAATCGGTAGGAATCTGCCTTTTGAATTCATTCGTCAATACTGCACATGAAAAAGCAATCGGCGAATTTCTTCAAGAGAAAGTGCCCAATGTATACTACAGCTTGTCTTCTGAAATCATGCCTGAGGTTCGCGAATATGAGCGCAGTTCCGCAACAGCTATGAACGCTTATGTGCAACCCATCACCGACAAGTATCTAAAAGATTTTGAAGAACAACTACGGCAATCCAACTACGAAGGAAACATCAACATCATGATTTCCAGTGGTAAACTCACCACAATTGATGGAGCACGAAAATCTCCAATCCATTTGTTGGAGTCTGGTCCAGCCGGCGGGGCCATGGCGGGCGTATTTTATGGCGTCTTGCTGAATGAAGAGAATTTGTTGTGTTTTGATATGGGCGGCACTACGGCCAAGGCCTGTGTCATTTATGAAGGAAAGCCTGAAATTACCAATCATTTTGAAGCAGCGCGTGTCAAGCGGTTCAAAAAGGGAAGCGGCCTTCCCGTACGTATTCCGGTAATCGATTTGATTGAAATCGGTGCTGGAGGCGGCAGTATCGCCCGTGTGAATTCCATAGGGCTTTTAACCGTTGGGCCCGATAGTGCTTCTTCCACACCTGGCCCGGCATGCTATAATCTTGGAGGAACACAACCCACAGTAACCGATGCGGATTTGGTGTTGGGCTATCTCAATCCAGATTACTTTCTAGGCGGCGAAATGACACTTAGTGTCGAAGCTGCAAGGAATGCAATTCAAAAAACCCTGGCGGAACCCTTAGGGATTTCCATCGAGGAAGCCGCCATGGGAATTCATAAAATCGTCAACGAAAACATGGCCAACGCGGCCCGGGTACATGTCTTGGAAAAAGGGATGGATCCTCGTCATTTTAATATGATCGGTTTTGGGGGAGCTGGTCCTGTGCATGCCTTTGGTGTTGCGAAATTGTTGAATGCTTCGCGATTGATTATTCCTGTCGGAGCCGGAGTGACCTCCGCACTCGGCTTTTTGGTTTCTCCTGTGGCGAGTGAAAAAATTCAAAGCCACATTGCCGAATTGGGCAATATCAACTGGTCAGAAGTAAATGCTTTCTTGAGCGAGATGGAAGAAGAGGGCATCCAGTTTTTGGAAAACTCAGGTATCCCTAAAGAAGACGCCACGGTCGAACGCATTGTAGACATGCGCTACACGGGTCAAGGACATGAAATTACTATCACCCTTCCAGAAGGCCCCTTAGGACCGGAACAGGTAGATGAGATTCGTTCACGATTCAAAAAAGAATATGAATTCCGGTACAATCGCTCCATAGAAGGTATTGATTTGGAGATGGTCACTTGGCGGGTAATCGTTCAAGGGCCAATTCCTGAAATGACGGTGCAACAGTTTACCGAAGTGGAATCGGGTAAGGAAGCCTTTAAAGGAAATCGACAAGTCTATTTTGAAGAAACTGGCTACTTGGATTGCCCTGTTTATGACCGCTATCTCTTAAAACCCAACGAACCTTTTGATGGTCCTGCCATCATTGAAGAAACCGAAAGCACTACGGTTATTGGTATCAACACCACTGTTCATCTAGACCATAACAAGAACATCATTATCGATTTGCATGGCTAAAACCTATGACATTTTAATCGTTGGTGCTGGAACTTCTGGCATGGCCTGCGCCATTACCGCTGCCGAGCGTGGTCTTCACGTTGGAGTTATCGAAAAATCAGACATCATTGGAGGCGCATTGCATTGGTCAGGCGGACATATGAGTGCCGGAGGTACAAGACTTCAAAAAAGAAAAGGCATTGAAGATAGCGAGGAGAAGCATCTTGAAGACATTTATCGCATCAATGGCAAGTCTGGAAATTTGGCGCTAACCGAAATTGCCGTGAAAGAGGCACCGAAAACCATCGATTGGTTGGAGGATATCGGATTCGAATTCGCCCCAGAATGTCCACGAATCATTTACGGACACATTGCTTACGAAACAGCACGCACGCATTATGGCACTGAAAAGGCCATGAGCATCTACAAAGTGCTGAAGCCACTTTGGAAAAAATATGAAGCGTCGGGTCATATCGAATGCTACCTAAACACCAAAATGAGTGGTTTGGGAAGAACAGGGAATCGTTTTGATTATGTGCTTTGCCAAAATGAGCTGGGTACTCAAGAGGTATATGGAAAACATATCGTTTTGACTACGGGTGGTTACGGAAGCAATCCTGAATTCTTTGGAAAAAAACATCCTGGCATTCCTCTAGTGAGTTCGTGTTACCCTACCGCTACGGCCGATGCCCACCAAATATTGGAAGAAAATGGTGGAGTGTTCCATATGGGACAATACCATCTTCCGAGTTTGGGCGGTATCGAAAAAGAAGTTGGGGATGGCCTTTGTAATTTCAATGAAGCCTGGGCCATGGTCATGACCTCAGTATATCGCCTACCGAGAGAAATTTATGTCAATGCTAACGGACATCGTTTTATGGCTGAAGATGAACCTGATGCCGAAGCTCGCGAACATGCCGTAATGCAACAACCGGATTGGTATTTTTGGGCTGTCTTTGATGAAACGGCAAGAGTTCGAAAAGACGACAATGGCCATCACAACCCAGTCATCATAGGTTGGAGTGATGAAGCTATCGCTCAAGAAGCAGAACGAGGTCAATCTTTGGTAAAAGCAGATTCTTTGAAAAGGTTATCCGAAAAAATCAATGTCCCAAAGGAAACGTTAACCGAAACCGTGGCCAACTACAATACAATGGTAGATACGGGAGAAGACCCTTCCTTCCATAGGAAATATTTAAAGGATTCTATCAGTACGGGGCCTTTTTATGCCCTTAAAATCCATGCCTCCGTATTGGTAACCTTTGGCGGAATGAAAGTCAATGAAAAACTACAGCTGGTGGACCAAAACGACACGGTAATGGAAGGTCTATATGCTGCTGGAGAAATCATAGGCCTTGGTGCTACCAGCGGAAGTTCGTTTTGCAGCGGTATGGCCATTACCCCAGCTTTGAGCTTTGGGCGTATTCTAGGAAGAAGCCTAAGTTGACAATACCCAATCAATTTTGAGGGATAAGAAGCTAACTTTTAAAGGAATAAACACTTTTCTAATCAAAAATTAGTTAACTTAGTTAACTAATTTGCCGAATGACATTCATGATGAACGAAACGACAACAAAATTTGATCCTATTGCGCTCAGCATATTGTGGTCCAGACTCATCAGCATTGTGGATGAAGCAGGAACCACACTTCAACGCACTTCCTTTTCGACGGTAACTCGCGAATCCAATGATTTTGCGGTGGTACTCATGGACAAAAAAGGACGTTCTATTGCACAGTCCACTATTTCGGTACCTTCTTTTTTAGGGGTTTTACCGATGCTGACCAAAGCTTTGTTAGCAGATTACTTTCCTGAAGATTCTTGGGAAGAAGGCGATGTGGTTATCACCAACGACCCCTGGTTATGTGCGGGTCATAAGCCTGATATCGGTATCGTTTCTCCAATATTTCATCAAAATCAACTTATCGGATTTATAGGAACCATTGCACATTCCCCCGATATGGGCGGGGTACTTTGGGGCGCTGGATCTCGAGATTTATACGAAGAAGGCTTGATGATTCCGCCGACGAAACTATATACTGCTGGAAAGCCCAATGACACCATGTTCAACATTCTTTTTTCGAATGTTAGGGCAGCAGACCAAAGTGTTGGGGATATCAAAGCACAGATTGCAGCAAACGACCAGGGGATTAAATCCTTGCTAAAGTTGATGCAAGAAAACGATTTGGAAGACCTTCAAGATTTGGCCGATGCGGTAATATCCGCTTCCGAAAAGGCTATGCGCAAAGCGTTGAAAGAAGCACCCAATGGTAGCTATCAATACAGTTACGATACCGACGGCGATGGGAAAGGAAATGGTTGTCATTTCGAGATTACCATTACCATCAAAGATGACGAAATCATAGCGGATTACACCGGAACTTCCGGACCGCACCCATTGAGTATCAATGCGGTGCTCAACTATACCTATGCTTATACGGCCTATCCCATTAAATGTACCTTCAGTCCTGACGTGCCGAACAATGATGGATCTTTCTATCCCATCAAAGTAACCGCACCGGACAATTGCTTGGTCAATGCCAAAAAACCTTCACCTTTAGGTGCCCGAAATATTACGGGCAACATGTTACATTCGGTTGTATTTGGCGCGCTGGCAAAAGCCGTCCCTGAACAGGTTCAAGCCGACTGTGGAAGTGCCTGTTGGTGCATTGTTTTAAACGGGGAACACAATGGAAAAGAATTCGTGGAATACTTCTTCCTTAATGGCGGATATGGCGCAAGACCCAATATGGATGGTGAACATGTATTGAGTTTCCCAACCAACGTAGCCAACGTTCCCATTGAAATTTTGGAATCGGATATTGCGGTTTTGGTAACCGAAAAATCTCTGGTTCCCGACTCAGGTGGCAAGGGAAAATACCGAGGAGGGTTGGGACAACGCTTTAGCTTTAAAAACGTCGGAGATAAACCTCTGAATATCTCTTTGTTGACCGAAAAAACCCAAACTGTGGCTAAGGGAATTATCGAAGGACAAGATGGACAAAAAGGTTCACTTCAGATTATTCCAGAGCGGGAGTTTCCGCCTAAAGGGTTGGACAAACTGCATCCTGGAGAGGAATTGATTTTGACCCTTCCCGGTGGAGGAGGCTATGGCTCCATAGAGGAAAGAGATGAGAACAGTATAGCAGAAGACAAAATATTAGGATACATTACATAAAACAGAAAGAATGAGCGCGAGAAACCTACCTCCAGTTTGGAGTAAAATAGCCAAACATGCTGTTTTTCCGGAAACTACGCATGATGAAAGAGCACGATACAATTTTTTGGCCAATTTGAACAAGCACCTGGCCCATGTATCCCAAGGCAATAAAATCGCCTTTGATAAACGCGTAGAGCCTAAGTTCGAAAAAGAACATGGTCGAAAAATGAAAGATACTTCCGAGCTGAAAGCAGCTATGGAGAAGGACCCACACTATCAAGTATGGTCTTCATTACGACGCAGTACCATGGAAATGAGACAACAAGCTGGACGTTCCATCGTGTTACGCCAAGCAGATGACTTAAAGGAAAAGGCTGAAAAGTTAAATGAGGGGAAAGCATCTTTGGTATTGGATGCCGACTGCAAGGTCCCTGATTACCTACTTGCCTGTGATAATCATATTATGCCTGGCAGCTATCATACGGAATTGATTGACGGCGATGTGACTCCAGCAGCCAACTATGACACAGGGCTTTTCGTAACCACAGCAGGTTTGTTAGGCACTTACAGTGATGGCGGTGGAAAAGCCATCACCAGCTGGGTGAAGAAATCCTATCCTGATTTTAAACCCAAACGCATTTTGGATATCGGTTGCGGCATGGGACATAATGTACTTCCCATTGCAAAAGCTTTTCCTGATGCTGAAGTTATCGGTATTGATACGGCAGCACCCATGCTGCGCTATGCACATGCCCGTGCGATGGATTTAGGCTACACCAATGTGAAATTCATGCAGATGGACGCCGCCAAAACTATTTTTGAAGACGAGTCTTTTGATTGGGTGCAGTCCACCATGTTCTTCCATGAAACCGGAGGAAAGTCCATTTATAAAATTATGGATGAAGTTTATCGGGTCTTAAAACCAGGTGGATTGACTTTACACATTGAGCAGCCGCAATACACAGATGATATGAGTTTGTTCGAAAAGTTCATTCGCGATTGGGACGCTCTCAACAACAACGAACCATATTGGTCCAAAATGCACGATATCGAACCTGTGGATTTGATGGAAGCTTCTGGGTTCAAAAAAGAAGATTTTATGCAAATTGGTGCCAAAGCAGAAAATGATTTGGATGACGGTTCCAACAAAGCAGAAGAGCCAGAAGATCACGGACGCTCTCCCATCTGGAACGTATTCGGAGCCATAAAAAACTAAAGTCATGAGTGAACCATTGGATTACATAAAACTCGCCTCGAACAAGCCCAAGGGCAAACGCCCCTACTTCCATGATGACCCAGCCGTAGAGCGGGTGCTCAACATCACCATGGCCGTGGCCGGGGAATTGGCCGTGATGCGAGAGCGAATGGACAGCATTGAACGGCTATTGGAAACGCGAGGGGTGCTTACCCGGGAAGAGATTGAGAACTTCGTGCCCCAAGACAAAACCCAAGAAGAACAACGGCAACTATGGCACGCTGAATACATTGGACGTATACTTCGCATTGTGCAACAAGAGATGGAAGAACTTCAAAATCCTGATAAGACTTTGGAGGAAATCGCCAACGACATCAACCAAATGTAATGGGCGTATTGCATGACAGAATAACCCAGTTTTTCAATGCAATCATCAATGAGGACATTGAAGAAATCAAAAACGGGTATTGCCAAGACGAAAGAACGTATGTGGTGTTGGAAGGGCCACGTTTGGCCACCAAGGGCTTTTCCATGATTGCCAAAGGATGGAACGACTTTACCACCTCTCCCATAGCCATGACCAAAATTATTTGGACCGATGGTCCTTTCGAAGAAATTGTCGGAGATATGGGCTGGATAAGTGGTATTACTGAACTCCATTTAAAAGTAGGTGACCGTGATGTCCACAATACCTTTAGGTCGTCATTTGTTCTTAAACATGAGGATAACGATTGGAAAATTCGTCACGAACATGTATCCGCACCCCACCCCGACCCATATGGTGTCGGCGATTGGTTAAAAAAATAGACTTCATTTCGATTAGCTTTCCATGTCTGGGAAAAGTGAATTATTCAAAGAATTTAGACCGGTTTCCTCCAAACAGTGGGGAGAAGCTGCCGAAAAAACCTTAAAAGGAGTTCCCTTGGACTCCATTGGTTTTACTTCCTCCGAAGGGCTGACTATTGACCCTATTTATTTTAAGCAAAACGAAACTTTGATTCCCGATAGTGGCAATAGTGCCAATTGGTTAGTGGGCGAATACTTGAAAGTATCTGATTTGGAAAGTTTGCCTGCTTTTATCAAAGAGGGTCTTGACTCCGGAACCGAAACCTTTGCTTTGGAAGTCCGGAATCATGACTTACTTTCAGAAGTGTTACAATTGCTCCCTGAAAAGGAAGGGATGTACTTGCTTTTTTTGCCATTCTTGGACGATTCCATTTTCAAAATCCTGGAGGGTTCCAAGTCCAACATTCAATGTTTTTATGACCCTATTTCATCAGCTTTAGTGCAAGGTTCATGGCAGTCCAACGCAAAAAATGATGTACAACGCTATCAACAATTCGTAGCGAAAAATCATCATACCTACACCATTGATTTAAGCATTCTGGAACAAGCCGGCGCCTCCATTACCCAGCAATTGGGATATGGTTTGTCTTTGGTGAACGAGCACCTTCAAAATGGTACGCTAAAAAATCCCAAAGTCATTCAAGTGAAGGTGACGGTAGGGAGTCATTATTTCTTCGAGATTGCCAAACTTAAAGCGTTACGATGGCTCTTTGAGAGTCTTTTCGCGAAACTAGATATCCAACCAACCCTCACGGTTTTAGCGTTTCCATCAGAACGGAATAAAAGTCTTTTGGATTATAACAACAATATGCTACGAAGCACCATGGAAAGCATGGCCTCCATTTTGGGTGGCGCTGATAGAGTGTTTAACTTAGCATACGATTCCGCTTACGCCAAATCAAACGCTTTTGGTCAACGAATTGCCAGAAATCAGTTGTTCTTGCTCAAAGAAGAGGCCTATTTCAAGAACGTAGCGAATCCAACTGAAGGCTCGTACTATATCGAGGCGTTGGTAAAACATTTCGCTGAAAAGGCTTTGGATTTGTTTTCGGAAGTGGAACAAAAAGAGGGATTTATCGCCCAAATGGCAAGTGGAGATTTGCAGCAAAGCATTCACCAACACGCCGCAAAGGAACAGAAAGCCTTCGACCAAGGCATACGCGTTATGGTTGGTGTGAACAAGTATGGGGATGCTGCGGAAAAACCCTTTGAGATTGAAGAATCCGTTGAATTAAAGCAGGAAATAGATTTCAAGGGAAAAACGATAACTCCTCTGAAAATAGAACGATTGGCTACCACCATTGAAATGCAAAAACTCGTGCATGAGTAGAAAAGATGTATCACAATTAAAGTTGATATCAAAATCTTCAGCTGAAAGGCCCAAGGAAGACCAGGGCAGCAAACGCTATACCGCTGAAGACCTTGAAGGTTTAGAGCATCTTGGTTTTGGCGCTGGAATTCCACCCTACCTCAGGGGCCCCTACTCCACCATGTACGTAACGCGCCCTTGGACCATTCGCCAGTACGCTGGTTTTTCCACTGCTGAGGAAAGCAACGCGTTTTACAGAAGAAATTTAGCTGCGGGACAAAAAGGACTTTCGGTGGCTTTTGATTTGCCTACGCATAGAGGGTATGATAGTGACCATGAAAGGGTTATCGGTGACGTCGGTAAAGCAGGTGTAGCCATTGACTCCGTGGAAGACATGAAAGTTTTGTTTGATGGCATTCCTCTGGATAAAATGTCCGTTTCCATGACCATGAATGGGGCTGTGTTGCCCGTGATGGCTTTCTATATTGTAGCCGCAGAAGAGCAGGGTGTTGCACCTCATCAACTCGCAGGGACCATCCAAAATGATATTCTCAAAGAGTTTATGGTTCGGAACACATACATCTATCCGCCGAGCCCATCCATACAAATCATTGCGGATATTTTTGAGTACACCAGTCAATACATGCCCAAATTCAACAGCATCAGTATATCGGGTTACCATATGCACGAGGCTGGTGCCACCGCTGAAATTGAATTGGCCTACACCTTGGCCGATGGTCTGGAATACATCCGGACGGGCCTTAAGGCAGGTTTAAAAATTGATGATTTTGCTCCGCGTCTATCCTTCTTCTGGGGCATTGGAATGCATCACTTTATGGAAATCGCGAAAATGCGAGCCGGGCGGATGCTATGGGCCAAAATCGTGAAACAATTCAATCCGCAGAATCCAAAATCGATGGCCTTGCGCACGCATTGCCAAACTAGTGGTTGGAGTTTAACGGAGCAAGACCCTTTCAATAATGTCACCCGAACCACCATTGAAGCGGCAGCAGCAGTGTTTGGAGGAACCCAAAGTTTACACACCAACGCTTTGGATGAGGCTATCGCCCTCCCCACGGATTTCTCGGCACGTATCGCCAGAAATACGCAATTGTTTTTACAAGAAGAAACCTTCATCACCAAAACAGTCGACCCTTGGGCCGGAAGTTATTACGTGGAGTCGTTGACGCATGAGCTGTGTCAAAAAGCTTGGAAACTTATTGAAGAAGTGGAAGAGTTGGGCGGAATGACCAAAGCGATTGAAGCGGGTATTCCAAAAATGCGTATCGAACAAGCCGCTGCGCGCAAACAAGCCCGAATCGATAGCGGACAAGATGTTATCGTTGGGGTCAACAAGTACCAGTTGGAAAACGAGGATGAACTTCAAATTTTGGAAGTTGACAATCAGGCGGTGCGGAATCAACAAGTGGAACGATTGCAACAACTGAAACAAGAAAGAGATACAAATGCTGTAATTTCATGCTTGGATAAGATAAAAGCGGCGGCGAAGACCAAACTCAACGGAGAAGGGGACAATCTTCTAGCACTTTGTGTGGAAGCTGCGCGTGCTAGAGCAACGCTAGGTGAAATCAGTGACGCGATGGAAACCGCTTTTGGTCGCCACAAAGCTGAAATAAAATCCTTCACTGGGGTATACGCCAAGGAAATGAAAAAAGACCCATATTTTGATAAAGCCCTTAAGCTGTCGGATGAAATTGCCGAACAGGAAGGACGTCGCCCTCGTATCATGATTGCTAAAATGGGACAGGACGGACACGACCGAGGAGCAAAAGTTGTTGCTACGGGGTATGCTGATTTGGGTTTTGATGTCGACATCGGACCCTTGTTCCAAACCCCAGAAGAAGCCGCTAAGCAAGCGATAGAAAATGATGTGCATGTCTTAGGCGTATCCTCCTTGGCTGCAGGACACAAAACCTTGGTCCCTAAAGTAATTGAAGCTTTAAAAAATCATGGCCGCGAAGATATTATGGTCATTGTGGGTGGGGTTATCCCAAAACAAGACTATGATTTCTTGTACGAAGCGGGTGCGGTAGGGATTTACGGTCCTGGGACCAAAATCTCCGAGGCAGCCATTGACATTCTTTCCATTTTAAAGAACGACGCATAAAAAAAGCCACCTCGATTGAGATGGCCTTTCCATTGGTTTAGTTGTTTGCGCCTCCAAACACATAACCTAGTGATATCTTGAATGAGCGGTTCCGAATTTCTCCAAAACCAGGGGTATCCGTGTCGACGATATTGACAAAACCAAAATCGTAGCTTGCATCCAAACGCAAATTATTACCAAACCGATAACCGACCCCCAATACCGCGGCGGCATCAAAAGATTTGAAGTTATCCTTCACATCACGACTCGAATTGTCCTGAACATTCCCTTCCACTTTTGCCTTTGCAGAAAGCAAATACCCAGGTTGAAATCCTGCAAAGGTGTTAAAGCCTGTATTATTGAATTGATAGCGAGCCAAAAAAGGTACTTCCAAATATGACATTCGTGTTTTTTCTTCGCGGTCTCCTCCACCCAACTCTGTTGAAGAACCTTTACCCGCAAATCCCAAGCCTGTTTCAAGAGACAAGTTTTTATTCACTACAAATCCAACAGTTACCCCAAATTGAAAACCTAGACGAAATGAATTATCCAATTGTCCGTAACTAAAATCGCTATCACTGTTTTCGTTAAATCTTGAAGCATTCATCCCAGCAGTTACCTTATACACAAAGGTATCGGGTCGGCCACCAGCGCTCTGAGCATACCCATGACCACATAGTAAACCAGTAATTATAACTAGGATGTTCATTCTGATTGAGTTGTTTTTCATTTTTCCGAATTTTAAATAGTAAATGTCTATGAACTACACATAGCGAGCCCGAAAGTAAAATCCGTTGGAGTCTCCATAGTCCCAAAACCCATGACCCGCAAAATTTGGGACTCCCTTTATTTTTTGACCGTTGGCAAAACAAAAAACCACCTCAGATGAGATGGTTTTTATCGATATAACTGTTTTCGTCGACCTTCTATTCTGAGAAAGTAACTTCGTCTTCTGAATACTCCAAAGACGAATCTTCGTTGTATTCTCTATAAGGTTGTTCACCACTGTCTTTTCTACAAGATGTGATTGTGGTCATTGAAAAAACAACCAATACCAATGCCATTATGGCGATTACATTTCTTTTCATAAGATGCTGTTTTATGATGTTTTGAATTTGTTTTGTGTTTATTTTCCGAAAATGTATCCCAAGGAAAGTTTGAGAGAGCGATTCCGAAGCTCTCCCAGACCTTGGGTGTTGCTATCCACGATGTTGACCAAGCCAAAGTCATAGCTAGCGTTGAGTTGTAAACCATTGTTGAACTGATATCCCACACCCAACACGGCAGCTGTGTCAAAATTTTTGAAACTGTCTTTGACATCCATGGAAACACTTGGCTGTCCCGTACCTTCCACTTCTTGTTTTGCAGAAAGCAACAAAGAAGGTTGTAATCCCGCGAAGGTGCTGAAACCGGTATTGTTGAATTGGTAGCGCGCTAGGATGGGAACTTCCAAATAGGACAAACGGGTACGCTCTTCAAGTGAGAACACTTCCCCACCATCACTTTCACTACCAAAATCTGTTGTGGAGCCTTTGGTCGCAAATCCCAGTCCGGATTCCACGGAAAAGTTATCGTTTATGGGTAGTAAGGCTCTTGCACCCAATTGTACTCCAATCCTAGAGGCATTGTCCTGTCCTCCGTAATCATATTCGCCTCCTTCACTAAAGTTTGAAGAATTGGCTCCTGCGGTTACACCGAACAAAACACTAGAGCATTCTTCAAGCATCACCTTCCCCTTGTAGGAGCAACAGCTCGAAAAGAAAGCCATACAGAAAGCAAGGCCTAAAAGTTTTACTGCATTTTTCATTTTTTATCGTTTTTAAGGTTATTATTTCAATCGGTGATTACACTAAAGCCATCGCCTATTACGTAGGAGGTACCCCCACTACTTCCAGCGCCTATGCCGGTGTAGCTATTGCGGTAGAAACTACTTCCACCCTTTCGACGGGATAAATACACTAGATTAAAAGTGCTGGGATAGCCTTCATATCCGCCATTGCCCTTGGCATCTAGCCAAAACCGCCCGGGGACCACCTTTATGATGCGTTGCAAAGCGCGCACATCAGCTGAGGGCAACTCCCTTCCGTTTACGAACACATTCGACCTTCCATTACTGGCATTTGCTTTGAGTCTTCCCCCAACACGCAGTCCTGCGGGAATGAATCCAAGGGTTGGGCCTTTGTCCAAACCCCATGCGCCGCATCGGGCATCGTACCAATAGTCTCCATTTTGGATTTTAATACCGTATGAATTTTGAAGGGTTTGAAGGGTTTTCAATGAAACTTTTTGGTCATTGACATAAACTTGGTTTTGCGCTGTTAGCACGATGCTGAACAGCAGCAGTATTGCGGTAGTTTGCATTCTGGTTTTCATGATTTTCTTTTTTTGGATGGATAACCCATTTCTTGGGCAAGGTCATTACAGGCTTCTTGGAAGCATGAGGAGAAAAAATCGTTCTCCGGCGTCTTTTTCTTGGGCTTGTCTTCCTTAGCCTTGGAACCCTCTAAGTTTTTATCCAAAGGGAACAGCTTGAAGACCGTTTCAATCGCGTACATGTTTGTTTGTTTAAGGTTTTACAATATGTTATTCGGATGATACACCTCCGTGATACCCGTATCGGGTTCCACATAGATGACCACAGGGGAAATTTGGTAATTGAGATTCTCGGTTTGCGTAGGCGTAAAACCGGGGAGTTCGTATTCTGAAAAGATGGCACCAGTTATGGCGTTGATGCCATACAGACCACTAATGGTATTGATGTAACACCGAAGTCCCGTGCCATTATTTGCTGATGGAACGATGTTAGGTGTCGCATATACTGGAGGGTCCAAGGGCAAGGACCAAACTTCTTGCCCCCCTTGAATCCTATCTAAGGCATAGAGCGTTTTTTCACTGGATACGTAGATGAAGTCATTTTGACTTCGCAGTTGATCTCCAGGAAGTCTTGAGGGTGAGGAAGATATGGGCGCATCCAAACCTACCGTTTCAAGAACACTTCCATCTTGCATGGAAACGTTATAGACCTTTCCTAAAAAGGTGTTGACGTAAAACGAATCAGTCGTTAGAGTCCCGCCTATGATTGGAAATAGATAGGGTGCCGCAATAAGAGGTGACCCATCTAGGTTTTGAGACCAGATTTGATTTCCGGTAGCGCCATCCAAACTGAATAGCGTTCCGTCCATGGTGCTTCCAATTACGGAACCCAGCTCGTATCCTAGACCACCATTCACCGGAACCATATTCAGTGCTGGCTTGGATAGCATCAACAGACCCAAATTGTCTGCCTCCCAAAGCAATCCACCTTCAGCATTAAAAGTATAAATGGTCCCATCGCTGGTACACACGCTGGTAATGCCCGTTCTATTGTTGGTGGTCGAACTCACGAAGCCACCTCTCCCTGGATGCTCATGCGCCCAAACAAGACTTTCGTTGAGTACATCAATACAATAAAAGATACCTTCAGTGGTACCCACATAGAGGTAGGTATTCAAGGTATTTTGATCTCGAAACGTTCTAAAGGAGGGGGTTCCTCGAACTTGACCGTTCAGGTTTAACTCCCAAAGAAGATTTCCGCTTGGAATATCGTAGCAGTACATGATACCATCTCCCGATACCACGACCAACTTCTTGTCGGTATAGCCTTCAGCTTCCGTTCCGCTACTTGCAGAAGTACTGATCACTATCGGCGTGCTGACCGTAGGTGCCACTGAGGGGATGGCTATCTCTAGAAAAGCTTCCATTTGGCCGACACCTCCACTACTAGGGTCTTGTCGGTCTCGAACGCCATAAAGGGTGTTGCTATCAATAAAGTAAATATCATGAGCATTGTCAACGGTGGTCAACAAATCTCCAGGGGTCAAATTCTCGCCGGTATCATCATTCGGGTTGCAACTAAAGAATAGTGTCAATCCGAATAAAACGGCTACTAGGGTTATGCATTGCTTTTTCATTTTTGTAATCATTTGTTGAATGCAAGTTGCTGTAAATCAGATGGTAATTTGTAATGGCATAACACCAAAACCGAAATTGGCTGAAAACTACTAGCTATAAACAAGGAGGTGGAAATCGCTGAAAAAAGGGGAAAGAAATCCCCTATAGTCCAACCGAATCAGGAAAGAAAAAAGGCCAATCTGTATAGTGCTATTGCAACAGATTGGCCCGACTTGGAGAATTAGGGTAAATGTTACCGCAAAAGGCAAGGTCCGTCTTGTGGACTCAGTTGGTCCACTATCAATTCTTGACCATTGGCACTAAGGGAACCGCTTAAAATATTAAAGTCATCAAAGGGGGCGGTTACGTTGCCAACATTAAAGGGTAGTTGGCCTTGTGCAAAGGTGGCAAAATCACGAGCGATGCTGAAAGTGGCATAAAACGTATTCCCTGATTGGCGGTAGATGCCATATCCTCGTCGGATGATGGGATCATCCGATCCTTGAATGGCAATATCCTGTTGCCTAAAAATAGAGCCCAAAACCGGAAACTCAGTGGGAACGGCACGGTGTACCAACTCAATGGCATTTTCCTCGCTACTTACGGCTTGCACATTGATGGTAGGACAGCCATAATTCGCAGTTACTCTCGGTGGGGGTTGGTTGTTTAGGCCATGGCCTACGCAAACCGCTATCATTTGGTCGGTGGCGAAGGCTGCTACAAGTCCAAATTGTGGCATTATCACCGTACTGGTTTCGTTTAGCCCATTTGGGAAAGGAGCGTTAAATCCCCCAGGCATTTGAATGGTAATTTGATTGTTCACATAGGTATAGCTCCCTTGAAAAACAAAATCATCATTGGTATCTGTGGTGAAAAGCACTTCCAAACTCCCATCATTGTGGAAGTTGAAGTACCATTCCAAGTTAGAACCTTGTCTAGCACAAAGGTAAAGGGCTTCAAAGTTTTGATTCGCCGTAAACGGAAATGCATTTTCTATGGTTTGGCGCAGGGCATCTTCGTTGGGTGGCGCGAGATTAGCACCATCATCATCTTTAGAACATGCCGAAAATAACAGCAGCGCAACAATGCAGTATTTGAAATATGATTTCATTGTATGAGATTAATTGGATTTACAACTGCAAGTTCCGACGTAACGTACCCAAATTTTTAGCCGCTACAAACCAAAATCAAGAATAGCTGAAAACTACTAGGCCCACCCCTTTTTGAGGGCGTATTTGACCAATTCAGCGCTATTCTTCAATTCAAGTTTCAATAAGATATTCTGCCGATGGGACTCCACCGTATGCTTGCTCAAAAACAATCGTTCGGCAATCTCCTTGGTCGTAAGGCCTTCCACAATCAATAGAATGACCTCTTTTTCCCGAGGGGTGACTACACCTTGTTTGTTTTTTTCGCGCAAGCTTTGAAGCACCATCTGAGTGGTTTCCGGTGGGAAGTAACTGCCGGAAGCGTTCACCTGTTCAATGGCGGTAAGCAAAATATTTTGATCGGAATCTTTTTTTAAATAGCCATCCGCGCCAGCCGAAACTATGTTCTGCACAAAGGCGCTGGAATGATGCATCGTCAACACCAAAACTTTGGTGGGCGATTTCCTTTTTTTGAGGGTTTTGAGCACCGTAAAACCGTCTACTTCGGGCATTTCAATATCCAACAACAATACATCAGGCGTGGTGTTTTCCAGAATATCCAATGCTTCTTGACCATTGGCGGCCTGCCCCACAATTTCCAATTGGTCAAAATCCCCCAACATGGCGGCAATACCTTGTCGAAAAAGCTGATGGTCGTCTGCAATAAGTACTGAAATCATCTTACACTGGGATTTGAATGTTCAAAATGGTTCCACGTTCGGGAGCACTATCAATGGTAAAAATACCCTTTAAGAGTTGCACCCGTTGTTTGATGTTTTTCAGTCCCATACCTTCTTCGGAGTCCTGAACAATCCCTTTGCCATCATCTTCAATCATCAAAGTCAAATGCTCTTGGTGTTTGTTCAGTTGAATGAAGAGGTTATTGGCTCTTGCATGTTTCAGCACATTTTGCAAGGCCTCTTGTACAATGCGGTAGAGTTGAATTTCTTTCAGCGGCTCTAGTCGCTCTTCGCCTTGGTTGCTATGGAATTGGGCATTGATTTCTTCTTCGTTCAAGTTTTCCAATAGGGTATTGATGGCCGCGACCAAGCCGAAACGGACCAACTCCCCTGGCATGAGATTATGGGATATTTGGCGGACCTGTTGGGTAGTTTGTTCCAAAGTTTCCAAAGCGCTATCCATTTCAGTGGATGGCGCTTTTAGGTTCTTTTTGGCCACCTCAAACTTTGATTTTGTCAAGGCCAAAGACCCCCCAATACTATCGTGCAAATCTTGTGCGATGCGCTTGCGCTCCTCTGTTTGTGTTTCTGAAATCGCCAAAATGAGCTCCTGTTGTTTTTTGTTCTGCAGCCGTTGTCGGAACAGCACAAAACCTAAGACTCCAAAAAGGGCTATGGCACCCAGTCCGAAAGATAACTGTCGTACCCTTCGGTTCTGTCGCGCAATGACGAGCTCGTCTTCTTGTTTTTGTTTGGAGAGTTTAAGGAGTTCGTTTTCTTTTTTTTGGGTTTCGTATTTTATTTCTAGTTCGCTTATGGCCGTTAACTGTTTTTCACCCGTTAGACTATCATGTAGTACGGAGTATTTTTTTTGAAAATCAAGTGCTTTCTTGAAATTCTTTTGTGATTCATAAAAATCAGATAAGTTAAAATAAAGGTCCCTTAACTTATCCCTATTTCCTAAGTCTTTAGTTTCTGAAAGACTTTTAAGAAATAGAATTTCTGCTTTGTTTACATTTCCATTTTTAAAATGAGCCCAAGCCAAGTTTTGATAGCTATGAGCGATAGAAGCCTTATCACCCGTTGTTTTCAAGATTTCAGAAGATTTTATTACATATGACAAGGATTTTTTAAAATCTCCCTTTAATTCATATAGTTTACCAAGGTTAGAATAACTACCAGCAACGGACAAAGGATTATTAAGTTTCGTATCAAGCTTAATGTCCTCTAAGTACCATTTTTCGGCTTTATCAAATTCTTTTTTTTCCGTGAAGACAATTGCAAGATTGCCAGCAGCGCGTGATTTCTCTTTTATATTTTCTTGATTATCAGATATTTCGTACGCTTTTTTCAAATATTCTTCTGCTTTAGGAATATTAAACATAACGAGATAGATAATTGAAATTTGATTGTAAACTCCTGGTAAGCAGGTTTTTTCTTTTGTTTTTTCGCAATAATCCAAGGCATCAATAAAATGCTCTAGAGCTTTAGCATAGTCGGCTTTGTAATATTTTATGGTACCATCCGTAATTCTGAGGAAAACTTTTTCTTCGTTGTCCTGATTACTTTCAAATTTGTAAGCCTTTTGTATGGATGATTCAGCTTTTATATAATCATGTTCATACAAGAGGAATCTACTATTTATTAAATGAAACAAATAATTTGAATTCGAGTCGTTCGCATCATCAACAATTGGTTCAACTTTTGAAAGCAACCTGCCCAGTTCAGACTTGTATTGTCTATCCATCAATGATTTGATTTCTTTTAGTAGGGACTCTAATGAAAGTTCTTCTTCAATTCCATTATTAGAATAATTCACAATAAGTTTTTCTAGGCTATCTAATTTCCTTATTTGGCTTGTTAACTTTAGAATGTTAAAAGTAATTAGGAAGACAGAAAACAAAATAATTTGGTTCCTCATAATCTTGATTTTGATTAAATGTAGAAAAGAAGATTAGAAGTAAGACTAACGATTTTTCCATGATTTTAATTGAGTATTAAATTAGTTGGTTACTCTTAATTTAATAAACCTTTGGTTCAAAGTTCATAATAAAGCGACAAGTATCTCAGACCAAAAATTGCTAAAACCAAAAATAGCAGTAAACTACTAGGGCCATTTTTTGGATTGGGAAAGGACAGAAATTAAAAAAGGGGGCATGAAGCCCCCAACTAAACTGTATATATTCAAAATCTATCCGAATAGACCTAATGAATCATTAACAACAGTACCAATAGGGTCGTCAGTGCCTCCAGTAATATTTCTCATTTCATTTCTTTCTAATGTATTTACTATTGCTTCTAAAGCTTCTAAATTCCTTTTTTTCATACTTGTTAAATTATCAAATCGTTACTTACCATTTACATCATCACGGCTGGATTATATCCGCCTCCGTGGGCAGAGGCCTGACCTGGCATCGCATTGGGATTCCAACTGCCAAAACCTCTTCCGCCTCCAACGCTAGACATTCCTAAGGCATCATTCACAAGTGTTCCAATAGAACCACCATTTACTCTTTCAATCTCGTTCCGTTCCAAAACGTTCACTTTGGCTTCCAATGCTCTTAAATTCAATCGTTTCATAGTTTATTTACTTTATGATTACTAATTACTCATAAGATAATAAAAACAAATGGCGACTTCATTTCTTATAAGGTACATATCTATTCATTTATCTTAAACTTATGATTTACTTACAACTGTATTAACATTCTATTGCTCTTATTTAATTTTTGTTTTGGAAAAAAGGGTCCCCAAAAGAGAACCCTTTACCATGACATGTCTTTTGATATTGGGGCTTTTGAAATTCATCGCTGTCATTGCACAATTGTTTGCTACTCATTTTAACTCCACAATGCAGGCAAACCTCATTCCGCCTATGTTAGACTGTCAAACAAGATTTTGAAAAACACCTGATGTCAACTTCCCTAAAATGACTCAGGTGCTGTCTTCGGAGACCAACTCATAAAACCAATTCTGACAAAGCCAAACTGATTTTAATCTTCTCCAAATAAATTTCAAAATCTATAACTCAACTAAAATTCAAAACATCATCAATTATCCGTTTGTGAACAGTGGATAATGTAACTACTAACACCCCGAATGTAGATGGAATGGATTTGAGTGAAGTCCCAATATTGGGAGAAGTCAATTTTTGGGACTGACTTATTGGGTTTGGACCAATTGATTTTTTTGGTAAGCAGATGGGGATTGTCCGGTTTTTTCTTTGAAAATGCGAAAGAAAGCAGACTTGGAATTAAAACCTGATTCCAATCCGATGGCGGTCATGGTATACCGATTAAATGAAGCATTCCCGAGCAATTGAATCGCTTCTTCAACCCGAAAAGCATTCAGATAATGCGCAAAACCAATATTACCTTCTTGGTTCAAAAGACGGGATAGGTGACTAGGACTTATACCCAACTCCGCTGCGACCGATTCCAATGAAAGTTGGGAATCCAAATACAGTTTGTCTTCTTTCATCAACTTTTCCAGTTGTTTCAAATGTGGATTTTCCCAGGTATCTTTTTCGTTGGCCTTTTCCGTTTTGGAAACACTCTGGCGAATCTTTTTCCGTTCCAGCCAAAGTTCAAATTTGTAGCGCCCTGCATATCCGAGCCAATAAATCAAAAAAGCGAGAGCTACCCATAGAAATAAAAACCATCTCAAATCAATACTGAAAAAGAGCTGTTTCAAGACCCCATACCCCCAAAAAAGCGTTCCGAAAAACAGTATCAAAAGTGTAACCTTTAGCCAAAGAAGTCCACGAATACTTTGATACCCCGGTTTAGATTTTTTACTACTGTATCGAAAGGTCAGAATAAGGGTATACACTGATACCCCAAGCATCATGACCAAACCTACGAGCTCTTGTAAGGTGAGCACATAGGCAAAAAAGTTGTTGAAGGAGACCGTGGCATTTCCGGTCAACTTAACAATTTTAAACACCAATCCTGCCAGAAAAAATATAGTGAAGGGAGCGAAAATGTACCATTGTTTCTTCGAGGGTGGTGTATTCGGTTCAAGAAAGGTTTTGACAAACATCAGAAGCAACGCTGGGGCCAAACTTGCAATAGGCAGAAAAACGTAGGCATACATCTCCTCTGAGGAAAGGAGCTCCAGATAGGGCAAGATGTACTGGAAGTTACTATAGGCTATGGTCGCCACCAACAAGGCCAAAAAGACCAAACAACGGTGTTGCTTTTTTGATGCAACCAATACGGTGGAAGCAAAAATAAAGCCCTGCACAATGCCGGCGACGATGATGCCGTATATTACATTTATGGTCAATGTGGTTGAGGTTGAGAGTTACCAGCAAAATAAAGGGAAGACCTGCAAAATACAAAGATTTTAAGGTTTTATGAGACCAAATGCTTGGTATTACTTTCTAAATCTGATTCTTTTCGAGCTCTTCAACTACCTTGTCTCGGTATATTTTTCCAATGGGGATGGACTTTCTATCCAGCGTTAAATAGGTGTGGGTATACTGGGTAATCTTGCTTTTATTAATCAAGAACGAACGATGTACCCGCAAAAAAGAACTTCCGGGCAGCTTGGTTTCCATTTGACTCATGCTGACCAAAGTGATGTAACTTTTGGAAGGCGTCACTACTTTCACGTGGTTCTTTAGGCTTTCCACATAAAGGATGGAATCGAGTTCAACTTTTACATTTTCACGTTCGCTTCGAATAAAAATAAAGGGGTTTGCCGTCGTTGTTTCTTGCGCAACAGTATTGGTATCCTGCTTGGTTTCATTTTGCATTCTACGCGCCTTGGAGATGGCCTGCATCATCCGCTTTAGCGAAATGGGTTTGAGCAGATAGTCGACCACATCCAATTCAAAACCTTGTATGGCATAGTCACGATGGGCAGTGGTCACCACCACCAAAGGTGGATTCTTTAAAGACTTCAAAAATGAAAAGCCGTCCAGTTTGGGCATTTCAATATCCAAGAACAACAAATCAATCTGATGTTTTTCGATAAGTTCAAAAGCTTGTACGGCACTACGGCACTTTCCAATCACCTTGAGGTCTTTGAATTCCTTTAGGTGTGCTTCCATAACCGAAAGCGCTAGCGGTTCGTCGTCAACGATAAGACAGTTCATGGGTGTTGATGGTTAATTCTACAAAATAGGTATCTGTCCGTTGTGTTTTTAGCTGATGCTGCTCTCCATAAATCAGCTGCAACCGCTTTTCCACATTGTTCAAGCCAATTCCGCTAAGCACCCTAGCCGGTTCTTCCGATTTGATTTTAGGCTGTTTTGGCAAACTGTTCTCCACACGAAACCGAAATACATCTTCCGAAATATCCACAGAAATGGCTATCCAACTCTTCTCCAAACCATCCGATGGACCGTGCTTGAAGGCATTTTCTACAAAGGAAATCAAAATCAAAGGTGCTATTTTCTGATGCTCCGTGTTCCCGTTAACTTCATAATCAACCGTAAGTTCGTCGCCGTAGCGTAGTTTTTCCAAAGCAATATAATGCGACAAACACGTTAGTTCCTGCTCCAAGGATATTTCCTTTTCGTTGGAGTTGTATAGCATATAACTCAAAATCTCAACAATATTTATGGCATGATTATCACCAAAGATGAAAATGCAGGGGAAACCGTCCTAAAGCTTTCTGAGATTTTGAGTTATATGCTAT
>JBCBPD010000031.1:0-35075 GCA_039820925.1 Bacteroidota bacterium
AAGGGTTTCATAGGGTTTCAAACCATCCTTTAGGGATAAATATGAAAGGGCCTCTACGGGGCAATTAAAAATGTAAACACTTGAACTGAGCCTGATATCTTGTTTTGACAATACGATTAATGCCAAGGAATCTGTATCACCGTGGCTTCTGCTCATTGTTTCACCATTAAAGTAAATGGAATACCCTTTGATATCGTTCAAAGGATTGTGGTAAATGAACTCCAAGCCAAAGGCACCTCCGTGGAATCTATAGGATTTGATATGACCCCCAAAAAAGGCTAGGGCCGTTTCTGTAAATCCAATTGATTTGACAACAGGGTTGTCAAGGATGTTACATTGAGATTCCATTTTGATTTTTAAGGGATTGTTTCTGATCGGCTTTTTGGCCTATGTCCAAGACTTTACCAATTTCTTTTGATAATCGGTCCATGGTTGTTTCTTGGATATTGTCAGGTTTTTTTACACTGCTATATGTAACCTGGCCATCAGCTTTAACACTTTGGATTACATAATCTCCGGACTTCTGCGCAAGAGTGAACCTGGTACCTACGTTTAATTTTGAGCTTCTATCTCGGTCTTGTCGAATTTTTTGTGGTTGCTCACTATACCCTTTTGAAGAACTAAGGTCAACCTTAATGTTTCTACCGTTCACCGAAATCGATTCATCTCTTCTTATCTTGGCCAAATCGTTCTTGGTCAGTGGGAAGTTTAAGTCTTTAGTGTTCACCTTGAGGACTTCGTTGGTCCGCCGGTCCCGCTGGAAAATGTAATTGCTCTTTTCTCCCTTGTTATTCTCCATTTCCTTAACTACTGTCCCGCCTCGCTGAAGCTTATTGGACTCATTTACGGTAAGGTCTTTTGTTCTTTCCATTTTCTCCCTTACAGGGTGCACTTTTAACCCGAACTTTCCGTTTTCCTTAACCTCGTTGGTAAAGGATAGTTTAACATCCTGGGTTATTGACCGGTCCTTGTCCAATTGAATTGTCACCGGCATCAACTCAGATCTCTTTCCCGACAATAAAGCCATTAGAAGACTCCTGTTGCCAATGAGTTGGCGCTCGGAAATGCCCAATTTTTTAAAGTCCTCAAGAGGTACTCGATTTAGCCCATTTATCATATTAATTTATATTTTGATGTTGTAAATACGTCTAAATATAATATATTTATATATTATGGTAAAATTATTTTTATTTTTCTTCCTGATTAGTTCAATGGTCACCGCACAATTCAATACGGTATACACCTCCAATAAGGCGGTTAGATTGCAAACCATAGAGAAAACTCCGGCTATGGTAAAAAATACAGAAGACCTAACACAACCAGTTGACAGGATGTATTCTTTTGTCCTTCCCCTTGACACGCTGCGCATTAACAGCTATTTTGGAATGCGGCTCCATCCTATTTACGGCAAGCTTAAGCAGCATAATGGTATCGATTTACGTTCCAAAGAATCAAATGTTTACTCGGTAACATCTTCCTTTGTAAAGGATGTAGGCTACTCGAATAGCTATGGGAGTTACATTCGATTAATGGCTGGAGATATGGAATTTCTATATGCGCACCTATCTCATGTTTATGTAACCAAAGGAAGTTTTATCAAATCCGGCGCTTTGATTGGGAGGACTGGAAATACCGGTTCTTCAACGAAAGATCATTTACATTTTGAAGTGTTGTTCAAGGGAAAGCACCTTGATCCAATGGCTTTTATTAGAGATCTTCTTCAGATTCACGAATTGAATCCTTGATTTCCTTCAACTTCTTAACCATATCCGACTGAAAGTACTCCAATTGTTGCAAGGTAATGGCGTTGTTAAGACTTGCCCTTTCCTCTTCTTCTCCAATTTCTGTGACAACAAAATTTTCGGAAAGTAGGTTTTCGATGTAAAAATGTTTTGAGAAGAAATTTACCAAGCTCAACAATGTTTCTACAGAAAATTGGCCCTTTTTCTCAAGGAAAGATATCGTATTTTGACCAGGGAGGTCACATTCTTTGGCCAGGTCCGCTTGACTTAGGCCCAACGTTTTCCTGTAATGTAGCATTCTTTGTGCAATCTTATCCCTGTCTATTGGCATATTTTTCCTTTCTGTATTGCCTCACAATATAGTCAACTTCTGATTTTATTTTTAGCATATTCGTCATTAAAATCCTGTTTTTAGATTCTTTGTCCTCAAAAGTGTAGTACTTGGGAAGTGGTGGGTATGCACGTTCTTCTTGCTTTACTTTCTCCTGATCTATAAGGATTTTGCACCGGTATGTATTGGGATTTTCATTGATTTTGGATTCCGTTGCAAAATCAAAAGCTAGCTTGGCCACCATTTCACCTGTCCGGAGATCCGCAACTTTACTGGAGGGTATTAGATTGTCCATTTGTTCCCTAACACTAGTAGTTGTTTCGCGTCTAGAAATGTTTACCCCTTTTGCCAATTGTCTGCTTTTTCCGAATAGCCTTTCAAGCCACATAAGGGTATCCTTGCTCTTCACGCTTCCCGAAACGACATTCCCAACAACGCTGGTAATTGTATCGGCAATCTGTTTTCCATACCCTTCAACCAATTGAGGAAGCTCTTGAAAGCCCAACATCACGGCAACCTTATTGCTTCTGGCGGTAGCTATCAGATTTTGGATTTTGTAGAAAAAGATAGTGGAAAGTTCGTCAACCACTACCGCACAGGGATGATTGCCCTTGGTGTTAATTTGTTTGGTTAGCGTATTAAGCAATAGGGAGTTAATAGTAGAATTGGTTGCTTCGGTTTTTGGGGAATTTGCAATCACGAATATGCTTGGACACCTCGGGTTAGATATTCTCAAGTCCACATCGTTGGCCGAAAACACCCAAGCGGCTTCTTTGGTGTTTAGTTTGCCCAGATGAACCCTGAGCGTACCCAATTGTCCCTCTAGCTGCGCATAGGTTTCTGTTTGGTGTGCAGATATAAAAGGGGAAAGTAACGACTCTAGTTCCGGTTCCGATAGAAGTACGTCAAAGATATCGTCGTATCCTTTGTTCAAAAAAGACAATACATGTGGAAGTGTGGAATAAACACCGTCTTTATATCTTGAAAAAAAGAATAGTGTGGCTGCTAAGAAATTAATTGCAGATTGAGAGAAGAACTGTTGTGAACCCCCTTCAGCAGCCTCGGACCTTTTTTGAAGTGAATTTACCAATGCCGCGGCCGTCTCGATAGCTGCTGCTAGTGAATCAATATATTTTGGCGTTAGTGGATTGACCCTGCGGCTATACTCTACCCTATCCAGATTTACAACGTGGAATTTTAGGTTCTTGATTCCCCCTGGCTTGCTTTTGTTCAACCTATAATGAAAATAGGACAGCTCTGTTAGGTCAGGGTACTTGTAATCGTAAATCAATGCGGTAAAATTCTTCCTTTGCCATTGTCTAATTGCTGGCATTATGATGGAGTAGGACTTTCCAGATTCAGGCGTTCCGATAACTATTGTGCCCCTGAATGGATTTGTGAGGTTGAACCAACCTTTTCTGTGCTTTCCTTTAAAGTAATATTCCATCGGTAAATTGACGGAATATTGGTTCTTTACTAGAATTTTGTTTTGTTTGAAGGATTCGTTTTCATCATTGAACTTGTCCCCCCCTAGTTTAAAGCTGATGATTTTGCTGAAATTGTCAAATCCAATATGCATGAGCAACACCCCAACAATTGAAAAAACGAAATAGAGATAAGTCCAATTGGTCAGTTTTGAAACACCCACCGATAAGTCCATCCCAAATGCGACAATACTTGAAAATAGTATTAGTCCTCCAAAAATAACAGGCCATAATATATGTTTGCCCACCTTGAGATCAAGATCTTTCTTAGGTTTGGACCCTATACAGGTAATTCCCAACAATATTAACGTGAACCCTTTGGAGTAAAGAATATTCTCGTAGACCAGCAAGCCTTCCATTTTGGACAAAACGGTATTCATTGGTCCAAGAAATGCGCTTCCTAGAAAAACAAATATGGCAAACTCAATTATGATTGAAAGGTATACGAACCCTTGGAATAGGGCAAACAACTTGTATAGGGCCTTGTTGTCCTCCATTAAATTGGAATCTTTAGTGCCAATAGGACTCCATGACGGAAATTTCTATCCGCCCCAAAGACCAACTTTGTATCCTGTTGTATTGAAAGTATAATATTCCCCCGAAGGACAAACGAAAGTTCTATTCCCCCGCCTGTTGCTATGGCAAATTGTTGCTGCTGACTTCCTCCCAAAACGCCAAATCTCAAATTTGAGAGCACATCACGGTTTCTGAACAGTAGCGGCTCGAAGTAAATACCGCCTAAATATGCCTCTTCATTGCTACCATTGTTGTCCAGGGTTGCTTCAAAGACGATTTCCCAACCTTCATAATACCTGTTGTTGTATTCTATACCAAATCTTACCATTCCGGATTCCTCTAAGGTTAGACCAGCAGATGGTATGATATAGGTATATCCGGATTGTGCCGCTCCCGTAAATGGAATCATAAGCAGCAATAGAATTAATGTTCTTTTCATCTTCTTAGCTTTTAAATGCATCTGCGTTTAGCAGGTCGGAATAGGCGATGTCCAGTCTTATTTCCCTCCCTGAGATTTGGTCTTCCGCCACGTTGATGGTAAGGGTCTTTCCATCAGGAAAAGTGAACTTTTTGAACACTACGATATTTCTATGGTTCCCTTTGAACATTTCATCGCTTTGATGGGAATACTCCGGCTCTACTTCAACATCTTGGCTGCTTCGTCTCCTTTTTACTTTCTTGTCAACTATTTTATAGCGGATCTCGTCAACGGAATAAGGGATATTTGTGTTGTTAGAAAGCGTATAGTCTAGAAAAATATAGTCTTCCACGACCCAAATATTATTGAGCTTTAAGCGCTGTCTGTATTTCTTGCTTACAACTGAATTAATTGACGATTTGGTAAGCATCATCTTTTCAGCAAAATCCTTAATCCTAATGGAATTGAGGGTTTCGTTCTTATTATCGAAGGTGATTTGACCATCCGAAATCCTGACCCTTTTGTCCGCTAAGTCAGGGGATGGGGTGTATTTTAATCGGTACTGCCTGAATTCCGTTTCAGTGATTACCGTAAGAACACCCAAATCCTCGTTTGTTGATCCATCGGGACGGATGCGCAAGACGTTCTTAAGTGGAAAATCCCCCTTTACTCTATCCGTGGAAAGGTCCATGTAATCGAGTTCATAATCACTTACGAAGTGGGTCGTTACATTTTCGTTCAATTTTACGTTGGGTATGTTCTGTGCGAACCCACCCAACGAAACCATAAAAATCAGTAATAGTGCTATTTTTCTCATCGTGTTATTCGTTAATTAGATAAACTTGTGTGTTATATTTCAAAAATGCCTTGTTCTTCCTCAAGGCCTTGCTTACAGCTCTGGTTGCGGAATTAATGGATCTGGAAACGGACTGGTACAATTGTTGGGTTGTCCTTCCTTGGCCTTGTGCTTGGCCTTGACCTATCCCACCTCCCATCGTATTACCACTTTGGGATGCAGAAACACCCAAGTCGCTGACAAATTGTCTAAACTGGCTATCAGGTACGTATATGCCCCTTATTCCATCATTATCGTAAAGGGTAATTTTCACGGGCACTATGGAGTCGGCCACTACAATTGAGTTCACATTTATTTCCACCCTATGGGACTCGAATCCTTCAACTTCACCGTAGATGTACTTGCCTTTCTTTAATAGATAGTCGTGTACAAAAGTGTCCTGTAACAAACGTATTCTAACCCGCGACCCTTGATAAACCTTTATGCCTTGATCAAGAAGCGCAACAATCTTCTTTTCTTCGTTATTCTTCTTTACAGTGTTCCAAAATCCAGAATCACCGTTGTTGCCCAAGCTTATCTTTTGAATAACCTTCTGTTCGGTTTCGTCTTCCTGGGGCAAAGGCTCTTCCATGGTTTTGGCGTGGGCGTATTTTTCAGGAAATTGTATTGAATCTATGATTCGCATCTGTTCAATAAACTCTTCCTTTTCGCTCTTCTTGCTATTTTCAAGCCCCGTGGCCGTGTATGAGGGGCTTCTTCTTTTCTTGGTCCTTGGAACGGTTTTTCTCATAGGCTTGGATGCCTTTTGCTGGTAGGCGTTCTTCCGTTCTTTAATCAAGTTTTGAAGTGAATCTATTTTCCTTTGCTCTTCCGGTGTTATCACCTCATTTTTCGCCGTCTCCTCCAGCTCCTCCCCGATTAGGTTGGTATTTGAGAACTTCCTTTTCTCAATGAGCTGCTTTTTGAAAGCCTCAAGCTTTCCATCTTCCTCCTCTTGCCCGAGCATGGGTTCAGGAATCTCTGAATTGATTCCCACCGTAGTTTGAAGGTTAGTAACTTCCTCCTCGGGCTGGAACCTTGTAAATGCAAAGTTCAACAACGCTAAAAACGGGAGTATCAAAATCGGAATGATATACTTCGGTTGTGTGATTTTAATTTTTGCCATTGTTCTCTATGTTTCTGATTTTTTTATCTAATTCTTTCAGCTTGACCGTGTCCAGTACTTCTGCCTGGAGAAGTTCCTCCAGTTCCTTTTCCGCCTCGATCAATTCCATGAGGTTATTGTAGTCATTCACAACATTGCCCCTTGGGAACCCCTGTTGGTGCTTGTTAAAGACATGTTCCATGGAATCAATTGCCGAAATACGGTTGATGTCCTTTTTACTGATGTAGCCATCATTTACATGGTAGGCCCCTCCTATCGCCAGAACAAAAAGCATGGCAAGGAAAACCGTTTTTGGATGCTCTTTCACCCAACTTCTACACAATTCGTAATACTTCTTTTTCATTAGAATGACTTTTTCCTCTTGTTGACTATATCCTTGTTCATGACCGTTCTCCAATCTGTGATAATTACTCCATGGGGATTGTTTTCCGACCGAATGACCTCCATAAGCTTACCCGTGGTCTGAAGTTGTCTATAGATTAAACTTGACTTTCTATCAATCCGTTGTTTACCAAAGTATTGGAACTCCAATGTCACCGGATCAACCAATACGCTATCTGTGGCTATCGAAAGCACCGCCGAGCTGCTCATAATTTGGTTGTAAAATCCTCGTTCTCTTAAATTGTTGTATTCCTTGAGTCCTGAATCATCAATTAAGTACATGGACTTCTCAATGTTTTTCTTGATAAACTCGTTATCGGGCGGTACGGTAAAGAACAAATGATGGAACATGTTCACATGGCTTTTGTACTCTACCTGTCTATTTTCCGCAACATCGGTCCTTTTTAGTAGAATTGGCACCCCATTGTCTAGTACATATATCTTGCTTCTTTCCTCTTTTGCACTGTTATAGCTCAAATACATTGCCCCCACCGCTATCACAACGGCAGCAATGAATCCGATCACCACTGAAAATCGGGCCAGTTTTATTTTGGTTTCAATATTCTTTATCATCGTGTTACTTTTTTAAATTGCTGCTTTAGTTACTGCTGTTCCGGCTGATTTCAATGCGTTTGTGGCCTTACCCCCAAGTTGTCCTGCGGATCCCATCGATATTATCCAGTTGCTTATTATTGGGATGGAGAGCATTCCAAAGGCCCCAACAATCAATGCGACCAAAAAAGAGGTTTCGGTAATGTTCGGTTGAACCACGTAAGAGACAAAAGCGCTTCGGGAGGCTGTTTCGGTCAAGAATTGTAAAAAAGCAACCTCTCTGGTCAAGGCGCTGTTCACAAATATCATTGCCGTATTGATTGCCAAATGGCCTAGCAATCCGTACAATAAAACGGATACAAACCTTGAAATCCATTTGAGATAAGCATCTTTAAAACCTGGTACGATACTCACTGCAAAAGCAAAAGGTCCTAGGGCAACCAAAATTCCTCCAATCAATGCCTTCAAGTAAAAAATCAAGTACATACATGCCTTGAAAAAAGCCAGCACCAACCATTCAATTACAGAGAACATGAGGTATTTGATTTTTGCGGTTACCATCACCCTCAAAGCGTCCAGTCTCAGGTTCAATGTTTCTATGCTTCCAAGAACAATATCCCACCAGGCATTGTCTTCAGAAGCCTCAAGGCTTTCCTGATATCTGTCCGCATCGGAATTGATTCTTTCAATGAGGCCTGTATAGGCAATCTGTCTCTGTTGGAAGAGCTCATTTGTCCTATTGATTGTGTTTTCGGTTATACCTTCGCCAGTGTTCTCGATCACCTTCAATGGGAATTCAATCATATTGACAAATGTTCCCCAAAACAAAATGACCAGTAACAATGCGAAAGGACGCACCAAGGGCATGATGTCCACATCACTGTCCCCAACCATGATACCATAACCCTTCACGGCAAAATACAGTACCATAAGGATAGCCACTAATGAACGTGCATGGACCAAAAACGACCCTCCCATTGCCTTCATCTCACGATAAAGGGCATTGATGTCCCCAAATATCGCGGCATCAATAATTTGAATTAACTCTTCCATTTTTTGAATTTTAGCGTTCCTCTATTTCTATTTCATCTTCGAAAATCATGTACCTTGAAATGTGCTGCAGTACGGCAATAAAATCATCGAGATCTTTTATGTAATTGTTTATGGCATCCGACTTTTCGGCATCTCCGATATAAGCATCCTCGACTATGTCAATTTTCTCCCTTTGCATAAAGAACAGGTCTTCGATACGCATTAGTTCCTCTACCGGCATTCCCCTGTCCATTAATGATTCCATCAAAAAATCAATCCTTTCATATCGTTCTACAACCCTATCCTCATCGAAAAGAATCCATCGCTTTTTAACTACCTTATCCAAGGCTATATTTATTTCCCGACGGAAAATCGTATCAATCGATTTTTTTTGGTTTTCGGTGTAATCCTTGGTGATTGTTGTGGATACCATAATCGGGGCAAGCTGCAGTATGTTCCTTCTATCTTCGTTGTCATACTTTCTATAGGCTATTTTAAACCACCACCACGGCCTAAAGCGGTTCCATCTCTTGTATACCCTTCGCTCAAACGCATATTCAGAATTCTTACGCTGGGCACTAACCCTTTCGATTGGAGAAAAGGAGAATAGGGCACACAGAATAATCGATATTATCGTTAAGCGTTTCATTAGTCAATCACAAAATTTGTTATGGCATCCCTTCTGGCCTGATTGATGGCCTCCCAATCGACATCCACTTCAATTGCAAGAAGGTCCTCAAGAGCTTCTACTATTTCCAAGCCAGTGGCCATCTCCATCTTTTTCATTAGCGAATACGTCATGGTTCTCAACTGCACCATTCTTTCAAGGATGTGGTGAAGGAGGTCCATTCTTTCCTTATTGTTCATCAGGTTGGCATCCCCACCTAAAACCGCAAGGGCGATCTCTGCAAGTAGACTGGCGCTTTGTTCCAAAAGAAAAGCCTCTGCCTCCAGTGCTATAATTACCAGCTCCGGATCCTCCGCCACAATCTCCGCCATTCGCCTTTGGTATTCTCCGATTTGATCGCCAGTCCGAACAATTTCCCGAATGGTTTGCGCGTCGTTTATAAATGCCTGTACCGTTGATAAGGACTCGTACAACTTTTCCTGTAATCTTTTAATGGCATCTGTTTCTACGGCAATAGTTGTTTGTAGGCCCATGATTACTGCCTCGTTGTCTCGAATTTTTTTAAGGTTTTCATTTTCGACATAATGGCCTAAAGAAACTGCCGCTACTATGGCCGCATCCCCAGGGGATTGCGAAAGGCCATAATTGAATACCATAAACATGGTCATTGCCAAGGGAATAATTTTTTTCATTTTATATTGCTTTTTTAAGGTTATCGTTGTCATTGTCTCGCACTTTGGCCAACACGCTCTTGACAAATGCCGGTAAACTTTTCCCGCTTGTTTTGAGGTCTTTCACGAATTCTTCAAGCCCCTTTACGAAACTTCCATGGACCTTGATATATAGGTCACGGGCGTCCTTTTCTTTTCGCTCCGTGGTATAAGTCAAATACTCCTCCAGGGAAACTTCAATTCCATAGACTTCACCGGTACTTCCCCTTTTGATATAGACCTCTTTGAATTTCCCGCGCCCAATTCGGTTGTTAAGCTTGTTGATTGTGAAGATTTTTCTCTTCTCCGTTTCGCTCAGGGATAAGAGGTTTGACACTTCATCGTAGTTGTCTTTGAATTTGCTCTGGTCCAGCAAAATGATGGTGTCCGAATTGTTTATGATTGCATTTTTGACAATGGCGTTGCCAATAATGTCCTCCAAGTCTTGTGTCACCACTACCGCCTCACCCCAAAATTTTCTCACTGTTTTGTAGACATATAGGATATATGAGGCCATCATTGGTGAAGAAATGGCCTTCCAGGCCTCCTCGATGATTAGCGCCTTTCTCTTCTTCTTGTGTCTCATCTTTTGGATAAAGACATCCATTATAATAATGGTGGTAATGGGAAATAGGATTTCGTTATCCTTGATGTTGTCAATTTCAAAAACAATGAAATCTTCATCAAAAAGGGAATTGTCCATTGGGCTGTTTAGTGTCATTTCGTACTCCCCCCCTCTATAGAATTTCTTCAATATATAGGCGTACCCATCCACGTCGATATCGATGTTTTCCGTTTCCTTGATCTTCCTTAACTTATCAATGGAAAAGTCATAGAAGCTATTGAACCCGAAGACAAAACCCTTCGTGGAAAAACCTTCATGATAATAAGCTGATATCACCTCTATCAGAGCACTTGTTTCTACTTGGGAAATTGTCCCGTTCGTACCCTTCCAAAGCACGGCAACAAGGGATTTCAAAAAGTCTCTTTTCTCTTCGTTGTACTCCTTTTTTTCAAAAAGAAAAGGATTCATTGTAATGGGTTTCTCGTCGGTATAGGTGATGTACTTGCCACCATAGTACTCGCATAATCCCGAGTAGCTATGTCCCGTATCGATGAGAACGATATCCGTATTCTGTTGGAAATACTGTTTTATAAGGTTGTTCATACAGAAGGATTTCCCAGACCCGGATGGACCCAAAACGAACTTGTTTCTGTTGTTTATCCTACCCGTTTCCATAGGTAATTCAGAAGTGTCGATTGCTATCGGAACCCCGGACCTATCGGTCATGTAAATCTTAAAGTCCGAACCTTCGTTCTTTTGATTTGTTTCCTTGTAAAAGAGGGATAATGCCGGCGACGAAGTGGTAAAGAATTTATCATAATGTTGAAGGCTTACCGTATGTCCTGGGAAGATTGCCTTGTATAGTTCAAGTTGGTTGTACCCGTTATCGCTAGGTATGATACCTACTTTGAAAAGCTCGGCTTCTATATAGTTAACAGACTTGTAGACCTGTTCTCTGTCACCAAACAAATGCATGTTGAAGTGCGAGTAAACCAATAACTCATTTTCCCTGGTTATCAGTTCAAGTACATCGTCAATGTCCTTAATGGCCAAATTGTTGGATGGATCGGGCATTGAAGAATGCTTCTTTTTCTTTGCCTCCAGTTTTATGATTTCCTTCTTTTGATTTGGGATTTGGATATACTGGTGGTAGATCATATGATCAAACCCAGGTGTTTCATAAATAAAACTGAATAGGTCCTGTGGATACTCGTACCCCAGATCCATTGTTGAGTAGGGGGAGATTGTAACGGGCATGTTAACTTCGTCAATGTTGATCAAGCTTATTGACCTTGCCATCTTATCCCCCATGACCAATCCATCGGATTCAGATTTAAAGTTTTTGAGACTGAAACTCTCTTTGTCAAATTCAAACCCAAGAAATCTGGAGATAAGCTTCTCAATTTCTTTTTTTCCAAGAATATTCGGCCGAAATCCGTTTGACTCAAATATCTCCTGGATCTTATCTATTTTTTTTAAAAAAGTGTTGAACTCTCTCTGGTTAAATTGATAGAAAGCCGTTTTGGTAATGTTCTTCGTAATGCAAAAGATTGTTTCGGTATCCCTGAATGGTCTTCCTTTAAAGTGTTTAAAGTATTTCTTGGAAAGGAAATCGTCGTTCTCCGGTTTTTCACGGAAGAGTTTCCTACTGATGATATCCAATTTCTGAATTGCGTAGCCCTCCCCCAGTATCTTTACAATATTGCTCATCAGTGCATGATACTCGTAATAGAGATCCTTTTTTGAGGAATACTTGATTATAGGATTGGTTATCCTGAAAACAGTAGTGTAATCACCTAGAACATGGTAAATAATAGGATGTTTTTCCTCTTCGGATATACCTAAGTAATCCAGTTTGAATACTTTCATTTGATAAGTTTTATGTGGGTTCTAGAAAGGTTTCTTCTAGCTAATCTTTTTAAAAGGCTGGGTTGTCAGTCTTAGTTGGCTTCAGTGAAAATGAATGTTCGGGCTTGAATTTTCCATACTGTTTCCTTTTGGTGTACATTCCTTCCTTCTGCTTTCTTGAGAGAAGAAAAAGACCTATTCCCAAATAAAGGATCATAAATATGATTCCCACCACGATGTTTATTGATACCACTAGGATTGTTGCCAAAATAAATGAAGAGAGCAATATCCCAAGACCCCAATAAATATACCTTCCTTTGAAGCCTTTAAGTACAAGGGGCATTTGCAGCCCCTTGTAAACTAAAAAGCTTTTATCGATGGTTTCCATCTCTCTAGATTAAACTCCAAAGAAACCACTGATAACACCTCCGGCAATCACCAAGAAGAGACAGGCACCTAGCCATCCCATAAGTTTCTTGGTTACATCCTGGTCCCCATTGTTCCAGGCAATGTAAACTCTAATCGCTCCGACTAGACCAACAATGCCCCCAATCGCCAAGACTAAGTTTCCAACAGAGTCCACCCAGCTCCTAACTTCAGTATCGGCAGCATTGATTCCTTCAACGCCCTGTGCTTGGGCAACAAAGGCTACCAAAAACACCATTACTGTCAGGACGGGTGTCTTGATTTTGTTTAATAACTTGGTAATTTTCATGATTCAAATAGTATTTAAAGGTTAATAATTACTTATAGAAATATTGCTCTCAAGGCAAGGCCCATCACCAAAATGAACAGGCCACCACCGAACAGGTTGGTTACTTTTCGCTCTATGTTTCCTACTCCGAGGTGCCATTGGTTATAAGTCTTTATAGATCCGAACAGGGCTAACAGACCCCCTATGGCAATTGTTATGTTTATCAAGGGTTCAAAAAGTGGTGTGAATGCGCCGCCCTCTATGGAGTACTCCACATCTGTATCCAATAGTTCCGGTATGTCGTCGTCGGTGACATCAATATCCTCCTGCCCATAACCAACCCTAACGGACAGGAGGAGTATCAAACTAACCAACATCAATAACCTGGTATTATGAAAAAATGACCGAACTCTTTTCTCTTGCATCCTTGATAAAACTTTCGACATCAAATCCTTGACCCTCTACATTCCGGATCTCCACTTCCTCTTCTTGGATCGAGCTTTCCGGAACCCCGATGGTCAGGACTCTGCCATTACTTTTTTTTTTGGGTTCACTTCATCCACTACACTGACTACTTCTTCTTCCTCGACCATTAGGTCTTTGGCCGAATAGGTGTTGTCATTTACAACCGCCGTACTGGATTTCCCCTTAAGGAGATCCAACGCTATCGTGATAAAAAAATAAGCGGCGTACACACAGCCGACTACCTTAAAAAATGTTATCCAATCCATCTTACAAGAATTTGTTTTTCTTTACTGTTGCTTTTAATAATTCAGAGTTTTCTTCCAGCCATTTTTCGCCCAGAAAACTGAACAGGTCGCCAATGGGGATTTTGTAATTGTCCTTTAAGTACCTGAAGGCCGAATGCACTTCCTCGTCTACATAGGCCACTTCAATTTTGTTGTACCCTTTAAGGGAAATTTCCTTTTTCAAATCGTCAAAAGGACCTATAGTGTCCTCGGCTATTTTGAGCGTTGAACCGGAAGTATCGGTACTTCTAATCTGGTTGATGATTTCCTCTGCTTTACTACTTTTCATATCTCAATATTATATAATAATTATATAATAACAAAGTATTTTATATAGTAATTACATATTTTGGGAAAAAATAATTGAAGAACCCATCGAAAACCTCCATTTGAATCTTGCTCAAACCCCTCGTTGTCAACCTGTCCATATCCACTCTATCATAAATTTTGACCGGCGCTATCTCTCCAAACTGTGAAAGTTCTATATCGACCTTTTCCTTGATTTCCATTTTAGCGGTCTTTTTTACTCGATTCGCCACGAAAACAATCGGCGTATCCTTACTCAAGTGTTTTGCTACTTGGGCGTACACCAAAGTGGATTCAAAAGCTTTTTTCTCATAGGAAAATGGAATGAGTATGCAATCCACATGGGATAGGATATTAAGAATGTCAGGATTATCAAGGTTACCAGGGCTATCAATTACATATGCATGCTCATTGTCGTCCTTGATGCCATGTAAAAGAGTCGTTGCCTTGTTTAGATCATATCCGATTACCTTATAGGGAGGTTCCCCGTCCAATACCTCGTTTTCTGTTTCCCATTGGTTTAGAAAGCTCCTCTGAAAGTCTAAATCGATGGCCACGACATTTTTCTTTTTAACAAGTGCTAAATAGTTGCAAAACAGAATTGACAATGTTGATTTACCAACCCCTCCTTTTTGATTTCCGATTAAAATTCTCATAATGATTGACTTTGATTTTTTCGTTTCTTTTTGTTTGTATTCTTCTTACCAGGTTCTTCCTCTTCAGAAACCTCCCCGGAGTCATGTCCAAATAATCTTTCCATAAGGCTGGTTTGATTGGTAGTGGTGTACTGTTTTTGAGTATTCGACTCTTCGGATTTGATAACCTTTTTTTGTGAAGACTCAATTGTTTCCACATAGCCTGATTCAAAACGATTATCAGTTTGTAAATCCTTGTTCAACAAAACGGCCACACCCGCGTTTTTATCGAAGAGCAATTGATCATTTCCAATGTCATATATGGTTAAGTTGTTCTTTTCCAGAAACTCTCTAGTTCCATTTTTGCTATGGTGAATAGCTATCGCCACCAAGTTTCTATACTTCAGTAAATCAATATTGGTATCAACAAGGGGTTCTGTATCCTTTATTCTGAATACATTTGCCAATGCGGTTGCACTGGTTTTTGAATAGGCCGATGACTCAAGTATGGTTCTTCGATTTTCATTGTTCCATAATTCTCGAATATCAGAGGCGATAAGTTTCGCAACGCGCTCGTTTGTCATTTTTAAATAGACATTCCCACCTTTATCTATGGAAACCCCTATCCTATCCGCTTCCTTTTTTACTCCAGACCAATCCAAAGAGGAATAATTTATTTCAGCCAATAACTGCGGAAGAGACTCGATGAGCTCCTTTCTTTTGACTGGTTCCAACAATCCTTTTAATGGAAACACTTCAGAACCCTTTAGTACGGTTTTGGCTGAATGGTCTATAAGGGTATATCCGAAAGGTTTGTTCTTGCCCCTTCCTATATGTTCCACAACCTCCAGCCCATGTTTTTCGTGCAAGTACTTTTTCAGATCCTCGTAATTCATTTGCAATGAATATTTCCCAACAATCTGACTATACTGCGCAAGACTTTTCTTGGAATTCGGCTTAGAGTTCACCAGCTCCTTTACAGGTATTGCATCCAAAAGTTTGCCTTGGTAATAGACCGATACTTCATCTCCTTTTTGCTTGGCAGATATTTCCTTTGTTCCTAGTAGGGAAATAAATTGCCCTGGTGTTGTGATTGAATAAGACCTGGCCCACTCTAAAACACTACTGGCGTGTTTTCCATAATCAATCCCAAACTCCCTCAAGATTTCTTGGGATCGTACTTTCTCAAACGAATCGCTTATTTTCTTGCCGTTTGAATCAATACGGGTGCTTACCATATGAACATGGTTGTTATTGGTATCATTGTGAAAATAGATTAGATAAGGATTGTTGCCGTATCCCATTTTTTCCAAATACTTCTTGGCATATTCAACAAGCTGTTTAGGTGTCTTTTCAGAACCTTTTGCGGAAATCACGGCATGGAATTGTTTATCCTTCACCTTTGTATTTGATGAGCTATGATATTTTAGGTAATTGATGTAATCGGCCTTGGTCGGTTCGGTCCCTTCCGGAAAGACAAAGTTTTCTGCAACCAAGCTTTCAGATTTTCCCTCTGCTATTTTATCCTCGTTATAGCTCACACCGCGAAAGCTGCTTTGGCTTCCCAATATTTTTATAATCATCTATTAACGGATTAGGTTATTCACGGAATAGCATTTTATTACATAGCTGTATTCCATTATTCTCGCATTATCATAATCACACAATATGATAATGAGGTATTATGTTAATTGTGGAATATGTTTTTTGGATAAAGAGATAATGTATTATCCCCCTCGATACAACCTTCTGACCGCTTCTATCATTTCTTCCTTGAGCACCAGGTACCTGTCGACAAGTTCAATTAGATTGCTTTCCATTTCAGTACTACTATAGGCACCGGTCCCAATCTGGGCAACTATTTCATCAATGCAACCGGAAACAGTTTTGGATAGTTCCCTTAGTTCACCTATCTCTCTGATTACCAATTGAGGATCAGTAGGGACAACGGCGCCATTTAGAAGAGCTCTGCGTGCCCATTCAGAGAAATCCTTACTTGAGGATGCTTTAATCTTTGAATCAAGCCCCTCCCTTTCCTCAGAGGTCATGTAGACCTTAAAGGCTTTTCTTTTGATATCCGATTTCTTTCTAGGCATAAAAAAGGAGTTCCGACAATTCCACCCGTTCCACGGGCGAGAGGTAAAGAGGGCCCTCTTTACACATCTTGCCTGTATCGCGCCGCATTATTTTTCTTTAGGGTCTAGCAATAGAAATTCGCTTACTAAAATCTCGCAGTCATTTACTGAGCCCCCTTCCTTTTTCTCCCAAGTACGATAGGTTAACTTTCCCTCGACTGCAACCTTAGAACCTTTCACTCCAAGTTTTGCCAACAGTTCTCCGGTCTTTCCCCAGACCTTCAATTTGTGCCAGGCGGTTTCGGTAACCTTCTCTCCTTCTTTGTTTTTGTAAGTCTCATTAGTGGCCAATGAAGCTTTGACCAATTTTTTACCCGAATCGAAGTCGATTATTTCGGGATCATTTCCAAGATTTCCAATGAGTTGGACTCGATTTGATAGTGCATTCATGTCAAACAATTTTAAATTATTTGACCAATATATATAATTATTATATTATTTCAATGCAGATTATCCAATTATTATATAATTATATTCTTATAAAGTACCGCTCTTGAGCTTCTTGGAGATGATGCGTAGTTCTATAACGATGAGCCAAACCAATGGTAATAACGATAACACAGATACGATTTCGTTTCCTAGAACTATACCCATAACATAGCAAATTATGGTACTGACCAAAATTGGTTTTTCAAATCTGGTAATCGACCTTTCCCAATCAGGCTTGAATTTCCTTCTGGATGAAATAAGAAACTTAATGGTGAATATGAATAGTACCATGCCGATATTGAAAATGAATCTTTCCATGATTTCAATTTTGTCCTCAAGTTACGAATGATATTGAATGAAAAAAAGAAGTATATTTGAATGCCTGGTGAGGAAGGACAATATGAGGCAACGTGGGAACGACCTTGAGAAGCGCCAAAATTCAGGCCGAGACGCATTTGTCTATGAAAAGGTTTTGATTAAGTCAGGACCTTTTTTTTATCTCTTTTAATTTCAGTTAGAGTCTACTTTAAGGTTCTTGACTTCCCAACCTTGAAGCGTAATAATTTTAAGACTGATATTCCTCTAAAATCATTCTGATACCATCAAGTTCGTAATACAGTTCATTGGCCAGCTCACCGGTGGCATTGTCGGCCAACTCTTTTACCCTTTCATATTCGTTCTCGTAATGCTTCAAGTGTCCAATGGTTCCATGCTTAAGCGATGTGTGTTTTACGATACTTTCCATAGTATTAGATTTAAGATTAAACAATATGTGCCATAACCCAAAAGCAAGTAAAATTTCAGCTCAACAGGAAACGGAATAAAAAGAGATCGTTTGGGATCCTGATTATGCCGTAGTCTTTTGATGGGAATATTTTGCGATTTTTTCTTTGCTTTCATATTGTATTAACGTAGGTCCAGATATCCCATTGATTATTCTACTCTTTTGTAAGTGGTGTTTTTTCGTTCTTACATCCGGCATGACGATAAGCAGATTTTTTTCGCGGTCAATCTAAATTCATTAGTTTAGTGCCTGAAGATATGTCAGGTCACAATAGATAAAATCTATGATTTTTGAGACAAATGCATTTCGTGAAAAATGCTTAAAAAAATCCCGCAAATGTCTCCAAAATTTGGACGAAGGATAAATTTTGACCTTATATAGCGAAATTACGTAGTAATTTTAAGATATATTATTTTTAGGTATACACTTCGGCAGGGCGTTGGATGCAATTAATTGATATTCAGTATTTTAAAAATCTTTTTTTAATGCTGCTGCAACACTTGGGCAGGGCGTTATTATAAAAAGCGACAGTTGGGCAGTCCAATCAGACCTCGATACGACACTTTAGCAGGGCGTTAGGGCCAAATCTCGGCAGTTCAGCAGGGCGATATACGGGGAATACGGCGGTTGGGCAGTGCGATACGATACTTCGGAAGGGCGTTATCGCAGCATTCACCACACTTGGGCAGGGCGTTAAGACCAAATCGACACTTCAGCAGGGCGTTATTTAGTGCTTACTTCGTTTCAGCAGGGTGACACTTACAGTATTAGATAGGATTGCTGTACGGATGTTAGAATAGCCCTTTTTCGCCCTTGAGAAGTGATTTTCTCCGGTCCAAACCTCCTGTAAAGCTTGGATTCATTTCTTTTTCTCAATTTACGACACTTGGGCAGGGCGTTATCTTCAGTGTTTGCGACACTTTAGCAGGGCGTTGATGGATTTTAGTAAATTTTTCCGCTTCTATTATACTTTTTTTGCGACAGTTGAGCAGGGCGTTAAATAAAAATAGGAGCGAAACTCCCAAAAAACGACAGTTGAGCAGGGCGTTATCCCCAGTGTTTGCGCCACTTTAGCAGGGCGTTACTTTTTTATGTGATAAAAGCCCTACACTTTTTATTCTATTCTGCGCCACTTCAGCAGGGCGTAATGAAACCGTAATCTATTTATAATCAGGCACTTGTTGTAATCTCTAAAAATTGGACCGTTGAATCGGCCTTTATATTCCAATACTTAGATCCTGGAGACAGAAACAGTTCCATTGCGACACTTCAGCAGACCGTTATCACTAGTGTTTACGATAGTTGAGCAGACCGTTCCATTTTTGAAGCTAAGGAATGAGTGCTAAGTAACGCATATGCGACAGTTCAGCAGGGCGTAATAATTGGATTCTTTAATGGGTTACATGGGGAACTTCGTTCTGACCCTTCTACAGAGGTAATAGGGGACTTCATCGCACCTAGAATTTCGGCACTTGGGCAGGGCGTTAACCCTTTAGCATCTCTTGAAGGTGGTGCATTAGTTGATACAGATGCTTAAATGTTACTTTTTTATCTTTAAAGTATAGGGCCAGTTGGTCATTTTCAAAAGAAATACATTGGTGTTTTTGTTGGATGTTATTTGCAAACTCCAACACTTTTAGGAACTCCCTGGCATATGCGTTCATGCCTTTCGAGCCTTTATAGATTTCAACGTAGGTGTCTTTGTACTTTACTTCCTTGATATCTTTGTCGGCCTCCGAGAAGAACCACTCATAAAACAATTCTTTTTTCCTGTCTTCTGATAGTCCTACGAGTTTTCCTTCGTAGTTTTTGAAGTATGTTTGAACGAATGCCCTTGTAAGCTCCGTGTCAAAAATGTTCTTGAATATTTTATTGTCCCTAGTTCGGATTTGCTCGTTTGTTAACCTATCCCATGTAATCAAGGCAACGTTATCGTAACGGGATTTTTTTCCCTCCTGGATATACTCTACATGGTCACCCATATCATCTTCCGGATTTATCCAAGTTAAGGCGAGCCCTTTTATATCATCACCGATAACACTTCTTAGGCGTTCAAATTTCTCACTTATCTTGGCCTTATAGTCTGAGAAGCGCTTATACTTTCTTATCACCAATATTTCCGCAATGTCATCGATGTTAAATCGTAGGAAGTTGTTTTCCTTATGGTTTGCTCCAGCTATACGGTTTAAAATATTTAAGTATGCATCGTCCAGTTTTGGTTTCCTCAGTTGAGTGTATTTTTTTATTTCACCGACCAGGAAAAACTGCTTGAGGTTGTTCTCATATTTAACGTTGGGTTTGTAGTAATAGATTATTCTTTTGGTTTTCCCAGATTTCTCAAGCTTGAATGTGATTTCATCAAAGAAATTGAAACGTGTCGTCTTGATAACGGTCTGTTGCTCATCCTTGAACCTATAATCATCTACGATACTTTGGTTGGTCAGAATGTATAGAGCATTTTCAAGGTAGGTGCTCCAGGTTCTCCATTCTGACATTCTGCCGTGTTCGGCATTTCTCTCTCGCTCAAGTTTTTCCTGTGCATTTGGGTCATGTTTAAGGAAATACGGGCTAGGATGAAGCCTATACAAATGTGATTCCGTCAAAAACATTGCCTTGGCAAACTTCTTGGGGTCCAATCTGTAGAAACCGAACAAATCGTCTTCCTGATGGTTAAGGGCGGTATACACCAGGACCGCTTTAACCAATTTGGAATCATCGCCAAGATCCCGGAAAGACAAAATGTTGAAGGCAACGTTTTTATCAACTCTCAAGGAATTGGCATCAGATTGATATTGAACTACGGGTAAAGCCATAAAAGCTATCTAATAATTATATTTTTTCTAAAAAACCCAACTTCGAATATATTACAATTTTATTTTATAGTAATATTCCTCTTTCGAGAATGTCACATCGGAGGTATGGATTCTAAAGTTATTGTCGTCTTCAAAAATTACTTCTCCCTGCATCCCTTTAATGGCCTCCCCCCGCTCCTTCTGATAAACATCAACCATTTCAACGTGTTTTAATCTTCCTAGTCATACGGTTCGCTGTCCGAAACAATCTTGACATGTTTGTCAAAATCTGGATAATTCGGATTCAAAAGATAATTGTCCCCTGTGCTCCTTGCTGATGGTACTTTCAATATGGCATATTCATTAGATTCAAAAATCTCCGATCCTATCTGTTGTGATGGGCAATCATCGCTGTCATAGACATCCATGTCCCAAGGCAATCCATCCAACATTTCCCGAGTAATTTCAATCATTGGCAATTCATCGGAAACCTCGATTTCCACCCACACATAATCACTATACTTAGGGTCAACCCTGCCTTTTAATTCATCTCTAACCGTATCCTTGGAATCAGAGGTATAATTTACAGCAAGTCCTTCCCTATTCCATCGACCACCACTCTTTTTAGCTCCTACCCCGTCCAATTTGTCCTTATGTCGGATTGAGGTGGCCCTAAAAACAATCATGAGTAAATCCCGTGTTCAATTCGGTGCATCCTTTTCCTAACGACATCAATACCTGATGGGGAGTCCAAGTAAAAGTATGGTGGGGTACCTCCCAAGTCTGGATTAGTTTTTTTGAGCCATCTTTTAAAATAAGCCTTGTCATTGAATACCACATAAGAATGATTAAACAACAAAAGTATTTTGAGAACATGCATACTCTGTTGGTGATTAAAGGCTCTAGAGCTGTTTACTCTTTCCTCGTTTACCCCAATTATTTCAGACCATTGGGTCGAATTGAACCCGCATTTTTTAACTACCTTCTTGAATACTTTCTTAGGCATTTCATAATTAAAGTCCAAGAAAGGCCTTAGTTTTTCGTCGTCGTATTCACCACTTTCAATTATTTTTAAGACTGAAGAATCTAAAAGGGTTCTTCTCAGGTTTCTTCTTGTTGTGGCAGAAAGACTATCTGTATTGATAGTGCCTTTATTCAAAGAGGAGTATGATATGTCTATGCCGGAAAGCTGCTTGAAAACCTTAGCCATCAGCTTTTCATCCAGCTTTTTTAAATTCGATTGCTCCAAAACAATTTTATGCTGGCTGTGTTTATGGATACGTCTTGTAATCTTCTTGCCATATTGGTTGGCCACCTTTCTGTCATCTCCACCTTTTTTAACAACCCGCATTATTCCCAGCCCTTCTAATGGTAGCTGTTTCTTTACGATAACAGACTTCCCATCGATATTTTGTTCAACTTCAAATAGCATATATTGAAATTGCACTGTCTTTAGACTGTGCTTACCAATAATTGATTTTAGATTTATTGTTTTACCTGTTTCCGACATAACTATCTCTTAATTTTTACACCATTGGCTTTGGCCAATAATATGAAAGCTTCGTTTATGGCCATATCTTGGGTATATCCTTCTTTATCAATCTTGATAGTGTTGACCACCCTATTTACCAGACTGCTAGTGGTAGGGGTAATGTAGAAACTTCTATAGTCTTTAGCCTCGCCTTTGACCGCTTTCTTGCGAGATTTCCCTTTGGAAGTTTGCCTCGTAGCTGTAGTAGTTTGTTGACTTTGTTGACTTTTTGCATTTTTTTCCACTTCCTCTTTTTGAGGTGTGGTAAGCAGTGCTCCAAGACCTTTTGTGTTTCCCATCTTAAACAGTATTTAATTTCATTTTCTTAATCTTTTTCAAAACCTCTTGCCCTAGTTTGGCATAGTCGTTTGCTCCGTGGCTTTTCCTATTGAACTCGAAAATTGTTTTCTTCTCGAATTGTGCGCCCTTGATATCGGTATTGGTTCTTATCATTGTCTTGAAAAGGGCATCGCTCCATCCGTTCTTTTCAAATTCTGCCATGATATGTTTGGATATCTTCAACCTATCCTCGTAATGTGTTACTAATATTCCAAGTAACGTTATGTAGGGGTTTGCCCCTGCATTCCTAAGAAGATTTATAAAATCAATCATATCAGTTACACCCTGCATTGAGAAAGAATCCGCCTGTACGGGGATTATCACGTAATCTGATGCACAGACGGCATTTATCGTAATAACGTTCAATGAGGGAGGACAATCAATGAAGATATACTCATATTCCTCAAGAAACTTTTCAATACCCCTTTTCAGTACGTGCTCCCTTCCCACCATCATGGAATGTAGATGAACCTCGATACCCGAGAGATCCCCCGAAGGAATCAAAAAAAGATTGTCCCTGACTTCCACCGGTTCAACATCCTTATCGTGCAAAATATCATAGGCCGTTCCGTTGCCCCCATTTTCAAACCGATTTTCAAATTGTGCGGTTAGATTGGATTGCGGGTCAACATCTATCAGCAACGTTTTTTTCTTTCGTGCTGCTTGTGCGGCCAGGTTAATGGTGGTAGTGGTCTTCCCCACTCCGCCTTTGCGATTAATCAAACATGTTACTGACATAAAACAAAGTTAACTTATTTGTGGTATACAACTTATTTGTGTTATAAAACTTACTTCACTTAAGTTCAAAGTTATAAAACTTATTTGATATATATGTGATATAAATCAAATACCATGCCTTTGATATATACAACTTATACAACTTATTTAACTAGTACTTAAAATAGTTCAGCCTGAACCCCGTGTTTGGTGGCTTCTTTCAATTCCCTCCTGTAACTGATAATATGGTTTCTTAGGATGGGAACTCGGTTCAAATAAAAGTCCGCATCGTAACCCATGGAGAGGTCATACTCCCCGATTGCCTCATCCCCCCTTCTCATGACATCCAAGAATTTTTCCTTTGCCTTCTCTAAATCCGCAACTATATCCTCGACTTTTCTTGACATATCACTTATACAACTTATTTGTGTTATAAAACTTATACAACTCATTTTTGAGTTTCAATATATTACAGTCAAAGACAAGGCTCACCTCGCCCAGCTTAAAACATGTCCTATATGGAATCATATCGGAAGCTATCTCATTTGTGCTCATATTGATAAACAAGATGCTGATTTTATCATCCTTGGATTTAATGGCTATCTCATAGGCTGAATCATAATTTGGGTTCAATACTGCCATAGACTCGCATAAATGTATTACCAAGTCAAAGCCTCCACAATAATTAATCAAAAACCGTATGCCTTCGGTAAAACCAATCGGGCCTTTTGGAAACACTCTTGGGAGTTTGGTGTCCTTTGGCCCATATTGGTAAAGTCTTTTCTCTAGCTCGCTGCTAAAACCCTTACTGTACATTGCTTGAAGCTTTTGGACTCACTACAATAGGGTCAATAACGAAGATGTTTTCCGGAGATCCTCCTACCAATCTGTGCACGGTTACATTTGTTCCAAGTTTGGTGGATATCAGTTTCTTTGGGTTAGGGGAGAGTTTACACCCATGTGTATTTTTATTATCTTTGCCTTTCATGATTATAAGTTTTGTACTTGTTACAGAATTTATAATTAAAAGGGCACGGAGTCGCAATCCGCGCCCTTTTTACTTGGGTCTACTTACCCATGAGCAAAAGCTCATCCACAACTACTTCCGTAGTGTATTTGGTTTCTCCGCTTTCGTCTTGCCAGCTTCTATTCTTAAGCTTGCCGACAATACCGCATTGATCCCCTTTCTTTAGGAACTCCTGTAGCAAATCTCCTGTTTTGCCCCATGCCACCAGATTGTGCCAATCCGTATCGGTGACCTTTTCTCCATCTTTGTTTTTGTAAGTCTCATTGGTGGCCAATGAAGCCTTTACCAATTTCTTACCTGATTCAAAGGTTACAACCGCTGGGTCAATACCTAAATGTCCTACCAATTGTACTCTGTTTTTTAAACTGCTCATGATTATAAGTTTTTAATTATTAATACATTATAAATATACAACTTATTTGTGATATATCACTTATACAACTTATAAAACTTAATTGTTTTTTTCTATGTAATACTCTGTATTATAGATATATAGTATACCGTTTTCCCCCAAATCTTACCTGCAGACTTTAGCGCATGGTACCGACACTTCAATATCACCGTGCCGGCAGCTAAGCGTTAAAATATTGAAGGGTTGGAGCGCTACCTGACTTGCGAGGCGGTTTGGCGTGTGTTTTTGCGGAGGGCAAAAACCATGACAAACAAGAAGAAACTTCCTTACGGAAGCTCGAATGAATATTCATCTTTAAGAAGAAGTAGCCCCTTATGATATACTAGCTCTAAATTGGCCCCGTCAAATACGAGATGACCGTATTTTTCATCCCCTAGTAGCTTGCCATCATGGTTCCGATAATCAATACAGCACATCGAATCCCCGTTTCCAATAGTGATATATATCTCTTCTCCATCAATCTCATCGCTAAAGACTGCTGCTTTTGAAACCACATAATCAACAACGTTATCAATATGCTTCTTCCTTAGCATTCTGAAAAGGGGTATCGAAATCCGTGAATCAGGAAATGTGTGTCTGATTGACTCCACGTTCTTAAAGTTTTCTTCCGTCTCTATCAGCCTTATTCTGTAAGGGACTCCTATTACTTGTACTTTAAGCCCGCTAATACTCAACGAGTTTAGATGTTCACAGAGCCAATCCGCACACTGTTTTTCAAAATGGATGATATCAAGGCTCTTTGGGTCTGTCAACATTTTGAATCCGTGCATGTCCTCTGTGAAGAATACGGAATAATCGTCTTTGATTTCAAAGGGATAAATTGTCATGTAATTACTCATGTTTTCAATTTTTGAATTAAACTTTATGATGAATGGCCAACGAAGTAGGGGAGGGGGCAAGGTGGATCCAGTAAGCTTGCTTACGGTGTAGAAAATTGGAGGTGCCTTTGGAGGTACCGATTTTGTACAGGTGATCCTTGCCAGCGCAAAAGCGGACGAGTTAAATTCACATAAAGTATGATAAAAAAAATCAATATCGGATTAAACAAAATTTTTCTATTACCCTCCAAAACCCTTATATTTACTGGTAGTTACGAACTCCAAACGAAACCGATGAACAAGGCTGAAACACCTTTATTGAACACAAAACAGGACATAGTATACGAAAGGGCTTTGGTGGAAGCTGGTGTTAAGGAATGTACCCATTCCTACATGGTCGAGGACTACTGCATGGTATGTAAAAAAGTAATCCAGTAAAAAAGGGGCTAGGCCCCTTAGTTTTACTTAATCTTCTTGGAGTGCTCCAAAATATCAGCTTCAAAAACTTCCAATAGTTGGTTCACTTGATTTAATAAGTGGCTGGTGAAGTTCTCTACAGTTTTCTTCTGGTTGATTTTAAAGATATCCTCAGTATTGTTGTACTGGGTTCTTCCTCGAAGAATAATCTCAAATGGGAACTCCTCGTTGTTGGATTCCTCAAACGGGTCGTTCGGTAAAGAGTCCGACATCTGCTTTTGGGCGACCACTAGGTTATCCCTTTTTTCTTTGAGCTTGTTGTAGTACTTACGCAATTGCTCCAGCTCACTAAGGTGGGTCATCAAATCCCCGAACACATCTTTCTTCTGGGTGGTGGTCTTAGTGGCCACGGTTGCAGTTTTGGAAACTACTGCAGCTCCCTTGTTTTCATCGTTGGTACTTTGTTTTTTCGTACTCATGATATTGATTTTAAAAGTTAATAGTGCGAACACAACCAACAGTAAGCGTAGTGATGTGGCGGGTCAAGGATAAATTAGGCAGCCTTCTGCCGGTAGCTAAAATTGGTGGTGCCTTTGGAGGTGCCGATTTTGGATAAATTTACCTTGACAGGGCAAAGGCGGCTTGGTTAAATTGCGGTATTGACTGGTAAATTACTTTCTTCCCTAACGGATTTGGTGGTTCTCGATGTTCCGCCAAATCCGAAGCCCATTTATCTAGCATCCGGAGCTTACTCGGTAAATTCAAAACAGGGATAATTGGGATTTACATAACTTCTTCTTTATATAACCATCTATTCTTTCTTCAAACCTGATTTCCTCAACAATCTTCTGAGCGATCATGTTGATGTTGCATTGGGGCATTGTTTCCTCGATGTACATGGCGTGTGCCGGCATAAGGAAATAGGATTGATATATGGATGTGTCGATATCAAGCACTTTAAATTGGATATGGGCCACTGGGGTTAAAAGGTCCCTGATATCCATTTTCAGTATTTCCTCTCGGCCTCTATACTCGTAAGGGAAAAACCTAACAAGCACATTGTACCAGTGCTCGTTATATTGGACATTGAAGGATACTTCGCCCTCTGGGAAATATGGTGAGAATTCTACTTGCATGGCTTGTCGTTTTGGCGTTGGATGGTTGTTTGTTTTGAATTGAGGTTACGTGTATCGGTAGGGGAGTGCTTCATGCGTTCTTTAAGGACTTTTCTTCTTTTATCATAAATTCTTCTCCTTAAGTGGTCCATTTCGCGTTGTTCGTCCCTGGTCAGCTTTTCGGGCGCAATCTTCTTCATGGCTTCGGCCATTCGCTTGTTATTGTATTGAAGAGCATACTGCAGCCCGCACCAAGTATAAATATTGGCCCATTCATATCTCATTGGGGCTTCAAAAGACCTGGGCATCAAATAGGCGAGAACCTCGATTACCGTGGCCATTTGTTCTCCTTTTCGTAGTGCGACCATCCTTGATAATGGGATGTTGCGGATAACATCCTCCGGAACCATGTCCATCCAAGCTGATTTAAAGACAATGATGGGGCTTGTCAGACAATCCATCATATCCAAAACAAAATCACTTGATGATGATTTGACCTTCTTCCGCGTAGGTTTCTTAGTCATTTGAGGATTGGCCTGCGGCTTCTCCAATTGGAAATCGAATTGGAGGAAATACTGTTTATTCATATCGATGTGGTTTTAGTGAAACATTTTTCTCATTGGCCATACAAGGCCAAGGGTTCACAAAACCATGAGCTGGCGAAATGGTGTGTGGTTCCGTAGGTCGTAATTTTGCCCTTGGAAAAATTCTTGCCTTTGAAAACGTAGGGTAGGGGTTGGGAAACTCTACACGGCGTTAAAATACTCAACACTAGTGTTCATTTGGCAATGCATTAGGGATGGCGTGTAAATCCATTTTAATGGGTATCTAGAGCATTTGGTTTGAGGAAGCGACAGAGAACTACCGGAAGGCCATAAATGTCTTATATCGCCTTAAAATGATTGAAACAATAGCCCGCAAAATGCCCTAAGTCTTGGTCAAAATCTTATTACGGTACTCCAATCTCAACTTTTTGTACAGTTCCCCTAAGCGCTCATGAAGTTCATCGGTCATTTCAAAGCGAAATTCGGTAAAGCCCATCATGATTTTTCCACCAATTTCGATTCTCCCGCGAAACATAAAATAATTGGGGTCGTTATCCATTTCTGGCAATAGGGACTCATATGGCTGTGCGGCAAAACCTAAAATCCATCTCTGGTCTGGGATTTGGGTAAAAATGACCCTAAACCCGATTTTTCTATAGTCCTTCTTGTAAGTATGCTCCATCTTTCAAGGCCATAACATCTTTTCTCATTGGGGGATTATCACCAAATATAGGGCGTTGCCCCCAAATGTCAATTTCACCGGCTCATTGCCTATTGTTGGCAGCCCTCAGTGAATTGGCTCTAATCCCAAAAACGGAAAAGATGAAAAACTATGAAACAATTTTGAACACTGGAGAGGACGCTGCAAACTATATCAAGGTCGAGAATGCGTTGAACATTGAAGTACACGACTATGAATTTCTATGATTTATACGTCTTTTTCTGGGGGAATTCCTGTAAAATTCCCTCAGTTTACCACAAATATCGGGATGCAGCTTGTTGTAGCTGGCCTCGTTTATCTCCATCACAACGGTCCATTTATCACCAGGTTCATACAATCTGTTCTGTTCGTCCGGATATCGGTAAACCATATATTCCATGCAATCGGACTCAATAAGGTTTTCCATTGATTTGTTGAAAATTGCGTCAGGGGTGGTTTGCTCTTGTATGTAAAAGGAAAATATCTTTTGAACTATTTCATCATTATCCATTGAGTCAATATCCCCTAATGGCTCACAAAATATGACGGCGGCGGAATCGTCCAAACAAAGGGAATAATTGATTTGTCTCGCCATATAATTGAGTGCCAATATGATATTAAAAGTATAAACTTAAAGGTAAAAATAGAATCACGCACTACACTACGTAATGATTTCAGCATGTTTTGTGCAATTTCACCCATGACAAACGAGGAATTAGCAAGGGGCAGAAAGGCGGTTTCTGAAAGAGTAAAACAGCTCAGGATTGAAATGGGCTATACCAGTTACGAAACTTTTGCCATTGAAAAGGGGTTTTCCCGCCGTGGATACTGGAGTTTGGAGAACGGAGGAAATTTTACGTTGAACACCCTTTTGAAGATTACCGATATACACAACATCAGCCTTGCTGAGTTCTTCAAAATATTCACTTGATTTTATATTGGACAAAAAGCGTAAAATAATACGGTTTCTCTTCAAAAAAATCCAATAAAAACCACAGTATTTTTAAGGCTTCTGATTAGTGGAAATTCTTCGGAACATCCTATTTTTAAGGGCTTTGCTGATTTAGGATGTCGTTTGTCGAAAATCTAACCATTCATACAATTTAGCAAGGCGAATCATAGTTAGGTTTGGTTTAACCCAAATCTTATAATTATGATTATCAAGCGATTATTGTTCGCTGCCGTTTTGGTAGCGGCAACGACCAACTATTCATGTGGTAAAGAAGATGTTTCTGAAACAGCGCAAACTATTGAATCTCTCCAAGAGCAAGACCAACAGGCTGTCAAAAAATCCGAAATCGACGACGGGGATACCTGATTTCTCGATTAGTCGTAAACGGGATTTTTGGATAGCGATGGCAATTCTAATAGGGTTGTCGTCGCTTCCTTTTTTAAATGAGCTGATAACACATGAAGATGGATCACTTCTTCATTGGTTGGCCTCTCCGGAAACACAGGAAGGTTGGAAGGATGAAAACGGGAGAATACTGGATTATTCCAAACTAAGGGTACTGCTTTTTTATCTCCTTGGACAAATTGCCATAGTGGTGGCAAGCTTGGGGTGGTTCTCCACAGCTAAGAACAAATTCTATCGAAACGCACTTCTACTTTTTACTTTAAGTGGGGCGTACCATATTTTTTTAATCCTATCGGAAAATAGAAAGACCTGGCTGAACGATGCAGATTTGAAACTTTGGTGGACATTTGGTCTGTCCCTTGTTCTTTTCATTGCCTATTTAATAGCAGAGTTTCGTAAGCGCCGTTTATTGATGAAGGCTACTATCAGTTTCAGGAAGCCTTTAGATAAATCCAATTTGAAGGAAGTATATATGTATTGGACAGGGCTTTTTCTCTCCTTTTTATGGATAGGTATAGCCTGGTGTCTTATCACAATACTCTCAACATTCCCCTATATCCACGATATTATACACCCCCGTGGCCTCGGTGTTCCGGAATGGGTTCCGTTCAACGGTTTCTTTGAGTACTTGTCAGGGCGCGGTTTCTGGGGCTTCTCCTCCTATCGTGCGCTAGTTCTAACCTTATCCATTCAGTTGTTGACCCAGATTATTTGGGCGGGGTGGTGGATGGAGGCAAGGTACAGCTTGTACAAACCTTTTCTTTTGGTTCCCTTGGGCCTGAGCATGTACGAGCTTTCAATGATTGTGATGGTACAACAAGATACGTATCTAAATAAACCAGATATGAAATTGGCCTTGATTTTGGGCCTTGGGGCGGTAATCGGCGTCATCTACTATTTCAAAAACGAAGCAATGGCCAATAGGCCCAAGACCATAAAGGATGTTGTCCCCCAAACAAACGAGTATAAACCTAAATGAAAATGAACCCTATGGAAAAACCTTACCAACTCGATGACAATGGAAACATTGTAGCCTACGACCAAAACCTTGATACAGGCAGGTTTTCATTTCTTTCGGAGGAGCACACTGCCTTTGAAAAAATGGTGGCCAAGGTCAATTCCTTGTTGAACAGCATGGTATTGAAAAAAGAACATCAAATTGACTGGACCGATGTTGTTGACCAATATAAGGCCCGAGGTATTGGAGATGTTCCCCATTTTGCCAGCCAGTACGTACAAAGTAAATATTTGTTGACCGGTAAGGAAAAGCGTTCAGAGGTACTTGAGGCAATGTACCTTGAGATAACCAGGTCCATAAATCAAGAAATTAAGGAGGGTAACCTCCCTTCACGTTCTTCTAAACCCTAGAAGGTTTTTGCTAGCTACGCGACCCATTTGGAATAATCGACATCAAAATCGGTATATTCAAATTTGTCCGTTATTTGCGGTACATTCCCCCGATAGGCTTTCCCCCGGAGCCTATCTACCGTATAATATTCCAATTCTGCTTGCGGATATGGTTTAAGAAGTCCCTTCAAGTGTTTTTTCTGTGCCTCCCAGTTCTTTTCATCATAGGGCATTATCCATTCCTCTTGGGAATTTTCATCTAAAATTACCGGCATTCTTGGTCCAAACTTTGCTTTTGGGTTGTTATGTAGGATGGACATTAATGGATTTGGTTCGGTTGTAACTATGGCAAAAGTATTCCAAAGACCGTTGTTTTCGGGATCCCTCCACTCGCTCCAGATACCTGCAAACACCAACGGCTGTTTGTCCTTTTTTCCAATATGAAAGGGGTATGTAGCTCCACCATTATGGTGATGCTCAAAAAATGCGTCGCAATGGATAATACATCTCTTTTTCTTTGCTGAATCTCTGAAGGATGGTAATTTAAAAACCGTTTCCCCCCTGGCATTAAGTGTGTTGTTCCAAAAACTCTTGTCTTGCGCGTCCTCCGGAACCAGCCCCCATGTTGACACCTTCGGAAAATACGGATCTTCATCAGTATATATCAAAATATCTGGGTGATCGAACCCCTTTGAATGGTGAAGCGGCAAATCCGTTAACGGCACCAAACGCTCCATTATTTCGTCCACTGCATGTGCATCACCGTCCCTTTCAGCCCTTAGTAGCTGTGTCTCAAGCTTTGCTTTTATGTCGTAACACATTGTAAATCATTATTAATTCTCCCTTAATTTATTAAAATTCTTCGTTCCTAATTATTTCCCACCCCTCTTTTGGCAATGAATCATATCTATCGTCAACCACCATTATTGAGCATGTAAGCAGAGGATATCTATAACAAAGGTGTATTCCATCCATTTTTGATTCAAGAAAGAAGTTCTTCATTAGGATAGGTTTATTCTCCTCCAGGTTCTTTAGTCTTAACTGTCTGTAATATTCATGCCTTCCAATTTCTTCCATAAGCTCTTTTATTACTGTCGTTTTCGTATAAACTGTTTTGTATTTATGGAATATTGCCATTTTTTGGGAAATATTCCAAAACTATTAAATAAATCAATCGATCCCATTTAAACTTCTGTTTTAAACTTCCGTACCGGTAAAAGTTAGTTTAACTAGCTTATATAGTTTAAGGCTCTTGAAGCGTATATTATGTCCGGATTAAGTTGGTTCCGGACGGACCAGGCAGGTTATGCCATTTCTAGAATTTCATCGAAAAGCAACTTATCGAGTTTTTCTTGTTGGGAAAATGATTTCTTCATATTACGGTGCAATACGGAGTTGAAGGCGTTGTACCCTAGCCAAAGGTTTGGGTTGGTCCCCATCGCCAAGGATTCGTTGTCCAAGATTTTGAGTACCTCTCTCGATTTTTTGGATGGATCCATATTCTTGTCACTGCATTCATATTTGAAAAGTTTCGTTCGCTCCAGAACCTCCTGTACAAACTTTTTCGTATCAAGAAGCTCCACCGATTGCATCTTGAGGAATTTCTCAACAATGCTGTAAAACTCGTTGTTCATGAACCTATTGAACAGCGAATTCAATCGTGGCATTACCAGGTGAGTGTTGTTCTTTGTGTGTCGGATCGAGAAATGGATGTTGGCTTTTGCAACATGTAGGCCATTTGAACAGACCAATCTATAAAATCCGAAATGTCCTGATGTTCTTTCACTGCCATCATAGGAATTTTTGAATCTTAGCATTGGTAGGATAACGTCATCTTTGTGCTTTACTGTAAACTGTGACTTGTCACTGATAATGAACTCCATTGCGAATGCCCTGTCATCTCGATTGATTGTCTGAAGTTCAAAGTTCAATCCTGAGTTCTGCATCATCTCTTCGGCCTTTTTGAAGAACACCTGGTTGGGAAGGTGGCCGTAGCTGTTTGAGACGACATTGACTATTTTACCGTTGGAAGTTATCGCCCTTTCGAGTCCTCTTCTGGTCGGCATGCCGGTTAAACTGGCAAGGTTCTTGATTTCGGTCTTTGTGTAAATGTCATCTTTTACTAGTTTTTCTAAATACATGATATCGGTTTTAATTAAACATTTTCCGATTGGATTACAGTCCAGAATGGAGGAATCAAGATGGAATTAGGCAGATTCTGCCGGTAGTAAAAATTGGGGGACCGAAGGTGGTTCCGATTTTTACTGAATGTATCTTGATAGCAGGGGAGGGGACTGTTAGATTTAGAAAATGTTTAAGGCCTACCGATATTAGTGGACTATGTTTTAAGGTCAGAGTGCATTTGGACGATTTGTAAAAAAATTACTTGGTAGGGCTATTGTAACTTCTTAGATTAGGCGCATGCCAACCGTTATAAGGATAATGCAGCCGTTCTTACCGTTCCCCACAAACAATTTTTCTATAAATGGATTCATTTTACCGGGATTGGCGGTGTCGGCTGCGTTTTATGAGAAATTATTTTTCAGCAGATAGTCGAGTGCGTCCAATTTTTGCTGTAAAGTATGTTTCTTCAAAAACATCCATGATTTAGTTTCCTTCAGTGAATTCGCTACGATTACTCTTAGTTTTTCTATCGTATCTCGATTGTACTGGTTATTGTGCTCCAAGCTTTTTTGGACTTTTAAAACAGCTCTGATATTTACTTTACCACTAGACATCTAAACGTTAACGTTTTAGGTAGGGAAATTCTTATCTAAATGTTAATTGATGTGGTTAAATTTCGACGAAATGCGCCTTCCTTTTAGGCTGCGTCCATAGCCTCAATTGTAGCAAACTACCCAAAACAAGAATCACTACACCACATTCGTGTAATCTGTTACGATATTTGGCTGTCTTCACGAAAATTAAGGAATTAACATATGCATCCCCTCCATCAATAACACAATTGTTAGTAGGGTTTACTAAGGAAGTTTTCTGTTTATACAGATATGAGGTCATCAGCCTTTGTTTATAGGATTCGCGACTACTTGAAAACTACAAGCACAGTCCGCATATCAAAGGTCTTAAACGAACTTAACGCAATTTATGAATTGCAGTACTTTTCTTTCGATCAAATCAATTTCAGATGACTTTTGTATTTACCTTTCTAACAGGGTGAACCACTTTTTGGTTTAAATAACCTAAAGAAAACTATTTGATTAACCGTAAAATCCCTATCGGGTTTCTTACTTAAACCTTACCAAATGAAAAAAAATTACATTTTCTATTGTTTACTGGTGCTGTTTATATCATCAGCACAAGCTCAAGAGGTTCCAGAATTCTTTTTCGAAAAAGTGGAAAGCTATATATATAGTCCAAACCACGAAAAGAAAATGTCAAAGGAATTCTTCAAAGAGCTAAAAGGATTATCTGAGGCCGGGAACTCCAAGGCCTATTATTATTTGGGGCTATACCAAAAAGAAGGTATTGGTACAAAACCCAATCTAAAAAAATCCTTAAAATCATTTAAGAAAGCTTATGAACTCGGCGATACGATATCTGCTTATTGCGTAGGGTATTATTATCTAAAAGGATTTGGCGAAATCCAACAGGATTATTCCAAGGCTTATCGGTGGTTCAAGAAGAGTTCAATCCCCATGGCAACACATTGGATGGCAAAGATGAATTATCTAGGCTTGGGGCGAGAACAAAATAAGAAGAGGGCCATTAAGATGCTAAAGGACAATGAGCTTTACAATAGTAAAGTCTTAGTAACACAATATGAAGAGGGACAAAACAGCGATAACCCAAAAAGCGATTATGCCGAATTTTTGACCCTTAATTCCTACAGCCATTCTTCATTTAATGATATGCCAGAGATTAGTGCGCTAAATGGCAGATGGACCGGGGAATATTTAGAATTGGATTGGTCAGAAACCAAACCATTAAGAGTAATCTCCATAGCTTGTTGCGGTACTATCAGAAATCTTGACAGAGGCATTGAATCCACCGTTTATCCCATCATTTTCGGAAATTTCTAACTCCAATGGCAATACTCT
>JBCBPD010000032.1:0-34925 GCA_039820925.1 Bacteroidota bacterium
CATAAAGATGATGTATCATCTTTATGTTGCCAAAATCAATAACGCTTTAGGAAATGAGACAGAATACATTCTTCATTTGGAACGGGCAGGTTCCTTGATAACTGAATCCAACGAAATACTTTTGGAGTCGATGGAAACCTTTTTTCTGCTCAAAGACTATTATCGTAAAACGAACAACGATAAAAAACTTTTGAAAACTATTGATGCCATCATCAAATACGACAGTATTCTTGATTCCTACACCGGTCCACTGGAACAAAAAATCAAAAAGGAGTATGAAATCCCACTTTTGATGAATGAAAAGGAAACCCTAATCAATAAACTCAACCGTGATAAACAGGTCTCCGGAATCGTTTCTAAAGTTTTGATTGTTCTGGTTGTTTTATTGGTCTTTTTCGCCATCTACGAAATCAACAAAAACATTACACTCAAGAAAAAATTTGATACGGTGTTGAATTCCATGGATGTGGTAAAAAAGGAGCCCAAAGAGAATATGGAAAATTCCATTGGGATATCGCAACAAATTGTAGAAGAGGTACTTTTAAAATTGGATGAATTTGAAGATTCAGAAGCCTTCGTCGCCTCAAAACAAACCTTGAACTCTTTAGCAAAAGATTTTAAAACGAACAGCGCTTACCTTTCTAAAATCATAAATCACTTCAAAGGGGTCAACTTTTCAAACTATCTAAATAACCTAAGGGTTTCATACGCGATGAACAGAATGAAGAGTGACCTAACCTTTCGAAAATATACCATCGAAGCCATTGCCAAAGAGAGCGGTTTTAACAACGCCCAGTCGTTTACTTCAGCTTTTGTGAAGCATACAGGGCTATATCCATCATACTTTGCCAAGCAACTGGACAAGAAGCGATAAGAGTGACTGAAATTTATAAATTTCAGGAAATAGGACTATTGAAAGCAAGCTTTTTTCAGTAGCTTGAAGAGGTAAACAAACATTAATCAGTCACTCATGAAAAAAAAATCGAAAACACAACCGCGCTTAACGTTGTCAAAAATCCGCGTAGCCCGAATCGATAATCCAGAAAGCATACTTGGAGGCCGATTCTGCTGTAACGGCGGTGGTAAAACAGGAGAAGTAAGTATAGGGCAACCTTGAAAACATCTTTTAAACATAGCCTGCGATTTTTTTCGCAGGCTTTTTTCATATGAACCGCACGAAAGTCCTAACTGTCCTTATTTTGTTTATGCTTTCTTGTAAGCAAAAAACACCAAGCCATCAAACTAGTCTCCCCAAAGAAAATGTGGTAGACAACTATTTTGGGATGTCCATTCATGATCCGTATCGGTACATGGAAACACCTGGGGATTCCATAACCCTAAAATGGTACCAAGAACAAACCAAAGAGGCAAAAAAACTATTAGGCGGAATACCTGGTCGTAACAAATTGTTAAAGGAGATTTCAGAAAAAGCTTCAAGCAAATCAGGAGAGGTTTCTTCCATAGAAGTAACGAAAAACGATTACTACTTTTATCTCAAAAGGGATTCCGAAACTAGGACTAAATTACTTTTTTATAGAAAAGGATATAGTGGAGAAGAGCATTTGTTGTACAATCCTAAAGCTCAGGGTGAGGCTTATTCGATAAACTATTTTAGCCCTAACTGGGATGGTTCGTATGTGGTAGTGGGGCTCACTAAAAACGATGAGGAAATCTCGATTATCCGTATTCTTGAGGTTCAAAACAAAAATATGTTACCGCAGACTTTGGACCATTGTTGGCCAGCAGGTCTTGGAGGGGTTCATTGGATGGAAGATGATAGGAGTTTTACCTATGAACGCATCCCCGAAATAGATAAGTCCAAAGAAGGGTATTTATTGAATACGGAAACCGTTTTATATGAAATCGGTAGGCCCGCTGAAGAAGTAAAGGTGCTTTTCTCCAAAAAAAACAACCCCGAAATTCCGTTTAGCGAAGAGGATTTTCCTGAGGTGGACTTACAAGACCCTAAAGACGATTTTCTTTTCGGCAGCTTATGGGGTCCTGGGCCCTATGCTGACTACTACTACGCCTCAAAGGAACAAATTCACAACTCAAAAATCCAATGGAAGCCGTTGTTTGGAAAGCAACATAAGGTGGTTACCTTTTATCTTCAGGGGAAAGACATTGTTTTCTTAACAGCTTATCAAGCGCCCAATTTCAAGATTTGCAAAACTTCTTTGGAAAACCCTGATTTTGAAAATCCCGAGACCATAATTCCAGAGGATAAAGACTTGGTCATCAATGATTTCGTGGTAACTGCTGAATCTTTGCTGTTCACTAAGAAAAGAAATGGGGTTGAGACCTTTTTATTTGAATTCAGTGAGGGGGAGATAACCCAAATGGATTTGCCCGCTCCCGCTGGGCATTTGGAGATTGAATCCAAGGGTAAAAACAGTTCAGATTTCTGGATAGCATTGGAAGGATGGACAACAAAAAAGTCAAGATATAAATACGAACCATTCTCAGGCCTGTTTCAAAAAGAAACCTTTGGAAGCGAATCAGCAGGTGATATGTTGGAAAATGTAACGGTTCAAGAAATTGAAGTAACCGCTAATGATGGAGAAAAAATTCCACTGTCTTTGATTTATAATAAAAATACTCTCAGAGATGGAACACAAAGGGTGTTGTTAAGTGGTTATGGTGCCTATGGAATCATATACAAGCCTAAACTTGATAAGTATTTACCACACTGGTTGAAATATGGTGGGGTTTATGCGGTGGCCCATGTTCGTGGTGGTGGGGAGAAGGGTGATAGCTGGTATAAAGGAGGATTTAAGTCTACCAAAGCGAATACATGGAAAGATTTTATTGCTTGCGCGGAATACTTGATTAATGAAAAGTATACCACATCTGAAAAGCTAGCGGTTTTTAGTGGTAGTGCAGGTGGTATTCTGATAGGGAAAGCAGTAACCACACGCCCCGAATTGTTCAATTGTGCCATGATTCGTGTGGGCGTGATGAATACATTAAGGACCGAGACAGGTCCCAACGGTCCAAATAATGTTAAGGAATATGGAACCGTAAAAGACTCGGTTGAGTTTAGAGGATTACTCAAAATGGATTCGTACCACAGTATTGAAAAAGGCACGTCGTATCCCGCAATGCTGCTAACCGCCGGTCTGAATGACGCAAGGGTCAATGCTTGGGAGGCAGGAAAGTTTACGGCGCGTATGCAAGAGTACAATACTTCTGGCGAACCTACACTGTTATTGGTTGATTCGGAAGGAGGGCATGGACTAGATGCCAGCATGGAAAAAGAAAGTATTGAACTGGCAAACATGCTATCTTTTGCCCTTTGGAAAACAGGGCATCCTGAATTTCAATAGTATTCATATCCGGATTTGGTTGGTTTTCGTCTTTGCTTAAAAAGCAAAAGGTAAACCAAGACTACTCTAAAAAAATGGAATAAAAGCTTTTTCCCGAACCAGCTTTACAACAAATACGATAGCTTTTCAGTACATACTTCAGAAATGGTTCCTACTGAGCTTTAATAATCATAAACCGTATCCAAATCTCCGTTTTCCGACAATAAAATAGCCACACCCCTTGTGCTTGAGAATTGTGAAAACACAATCAGCATTACTACCGTAATGGGTGTGCTCAGCAGCATTCCGGTAATGCCCCATATTTGTCCCTATACGACCAAAGCAAGAATGGTAACTAGTGGCGAAAGATTTAAGGATTTCCCCGTAATTTTAGGTTCAAGGACATTGCCAATGAACCATTCGGCGATTCCAAGGCCAGCCAAAATGATAACAAATGGCTTGATGTCTCCAAATTGAATCAAGCTGAAAAAAGCAGGAAATAAGGTTGCGACCAAGGAACCAATAGTGGGGATATAATTCAAGGCAAACATTAAAAAGGCCCAGAAAAAGGCCGCATCAACGCCCATTATACTTAAAAAAACATAACCCACTAAACCGGTTAGTAGGCTTAGGTAGGTTTTGAGGCGGATGTAATCGCTAAACGTTTCGTTGATGCGCGACAGCATTGAAGTCACCTTTTGATATTCTTCTTTTTCACTAAATAGTTTTTTGATTTTTTCAGACAAGCTGACTTCTTCAGAGAAAAGGAACACAGCGTATAAAACAATCATTATCAAATCCCCTAAAGCCCCTGATAAAGCATCTGCAATTTCTCCAAGAACGGAGGCGTAATCGAATCCCTCCAAAGACTTAGTGAGTTCTTGAGTCAAATCAATCTGAAATGTGTTGTTAAGCTGGAGCAATACGGTATCCAAATTGGCTTTATACGCTTCGCTATTGGCTAACAAAGAGGATATGTTATTGGTAATTAATCTAGAGATGAAACTTATCCCCAAGACGATAATGGCAAAAATCAAAGTGTTGATGAGCCAATTGGGAATGCGTTTTTTTAAAAACGGGATTTTGTGTTGTAGATTTTTGAGGTACCGACCCAAAAACCACAAAATTATCCCATATACAAATGGGATGAGAATACTTTTGCCAAAAATAAGGAGGGTTAGCACACCTCCGATTCCAATTACAGCATAAGCTAGTTTCTTCATGGTTTGGATTTAGTGAAACTCATGGATGGTCAGCATGTTTTTTACCTCTTAAAAAATAGGATAAAGCTAGTATGATGATGCCATTGGCGATACCATACCCTAGTAAATCTTCTTGACCATTCCAGGTGACTGCACGACCCATGAAGGATACCCCCATGACTACCACAATGACTTTGACAAGCATAGCCTTAAGATGGTCAAAGTCCTTTATTTGGAGCCAATCTGGAAGGTCGGGAATGGAGTAAACAAATAGTTCGAATATCCCGATGGAGGTAATAAAAATGCTAAAGCTCAGTAAAATTAGATCCAATATGCCCATGGCCGCTGAAATCACGTTGGCTTCGCTCGTCGAGAAGTCTAGAATATTGCGGATAACATGGGAGCCTTCGGCAAAGGCGTAGACAACCACGGCGAGACCCAGCACAAACAAGCTTATGGATGAAACCAATCCCACCCCTTTAAAGACGTATTTCAAAGCCTTCATAAGATTGTAATTTGGAGTAAGGTTCGTCTTCCAATCACTGGGTTGTATTTGTAAGGTGGCTAAACAAATATCAGCTATTGACGCCCAGAATGCCTTAATCTAGATTAAGAAACGCGCCCCTCTTTCTTCCTGGTTGGCTTTACGTTATAAAAAACTCTTCTGTTTCCCAGCTTGATACGCAAAAGCGTTTTTGCTTTCTGCATATCCCTTGACCCTTTCTTCAAACAAGCCTTTGTCAAATCCTTCAAGGTCTGCTGGACTTTCGCTAACGGGATTCATGTTTCGACTATAGGTTAGATGGTTGAGGTCATGGCGCTGTTCGAATAATGGTGGCAGGAAGTTTTCGAATACACCTACTTCTATAGCGTTATGGGTGAGCCATGCATCCCAAAATTCCGTACCGAAGTTCCCAACCACCTTTTTCGTGATTTTTTGGGCAATAAAGTTTTGCTTGTGAGAACCGGCGACTACTTCATAATGATAATGCACTCCAATGATTTGATTCCCTTCGTACACATCTTTGAAGCTGATTCGAAGCGACATCATGGGACCTATTAAGGGAATATTTTTTCCCATGCACCAACCGTCTTTTTCACAATAAAAAATCGTCAACGCTTGGTCTACGGGATATTTCTGGTCATAGATGTTATATTGCATAACCTCTTTGATATGAATTTTTGCTCCTGCTCTAGCCGTTCCATTTGGCCCTAGCTTACCTTTTAGTTCTGCGCTTACATGGTCGTAAGGATGCCAAAGTAAATACCCTGGTACAGTTTTGCCTTCATATCCAGGAATATCGATTAATTTAACTTTTAGTTTGGTGAAATGCTGAAACCACCAATAAATCATTTCGGTGGTTACGCCACGGAGCAATGAATGTTCCAACACCACACAAATTTGATTGGATTTATTCCGAAGTACTTTAAAATAGGTTGATGAAACGGGCTTTAATTCCCATCCAAAATCCCTTGCTTTCGGAACAGTAAGTTTTTGTTTTTGACTCATCTGGGTTGATTTTAGAATGGGCTGAGTGAAGCGTTTCTTATGAAATCTCGAACATAAAACTAGTAGTTTGCTAGGGTAAAAAAATTGACTTAGTTAAAGACTTTTTTGCCGTTTTTTTTATATCATGACCCCATATCAACCGCTACTAAATCAGTTTTATGACGATGGATCAATCCAGATATCATTCTGAAAACAAACTCATTCAATATTTTCAAGTCCATGGAAAAGAGCGGATGGTGAAACCTTCTGAATGCTTAGTGAATATAGGGGAACGATGTGATAGGGCATTTTTGATACTGGAAGGCGGTTTTGTGTGTCAGAATTACAATGCGGATATCGATAGATTGAGAACCATCAACTTCCATTTAAAGGAATTCCATCCCATAATGACGGTTATACACAGTTTTTATAGTGAAACGATATCGGATTGCCAGTTGAAGGCAATATCGAGGTCAAAAGTGCTTTCAGTTCCCAAAAAAAAGATTCTAAAGCACGTGGAAATGGATACTGCGCTACGAGAAGCCTATGTCCAAGAAACCATATATGCTCTTTTGGCTATCAATGAATTTCATACCAAACTTATTACCCTAAATACAAAAGGCATGTATCACTATTTGGCAACAAGTCACAGGGAGATTGTGCAAAAAATTCCTGCGAAATACATTGCGGAGTTCATGGGGGTTTCTGCCGAGTGGTTGAGTAGAATCCGGTAAGGTTCGGCCAAGGGGATTACATGCACTTTATGTGATGAATAAATTAAGCTTCAAGAATGAAAATGAAAAAGGAGCAGTTGAAAAACTACTCCTTCGCTTTCGTTGATTGGATGTTTCTTAATCCAAAAAGTGAACATTTCCCGGAGTATAAGGCGCACCAAACTCCTTTAGTTTTTTCCGAAACGCATCAAATTTATTGTTCACTAAAATTTTGGATTGGGCATAAACCGGAGCGAATTCTTCTTTGGCAATAGCAAATGTACTTTTGTGTGTTTCCGTAGGGGCACCTGTGGAATGGCCTTGTTCGTAAACCAAATAGCCGACACGGTTGCCAATGGTTGGAGGCTTATCAATATCCAATCGGGAGGCAATTCCATCCCAGCTGATTTTTTTCTGTAATTCCGAGATTTCCGCATCCAAGGCCTTCCATTCTTTCATTAATTCAATGTGTTTGGTTGGGGTACGCTTAATAGCTTCCTTCATGTACCGCAACTCATCGGACAACTCTGAAAGTGAATTTTGCACACTGCCCACTTTACCGGACAAATCGTTTACTTCCTGTTGAAACTGTGCCAGAGCTTCTCTGTCATCCGTTGGAAGCACTGTATTATTCAACGGAACCACCTTGAATGAAACAGGTTGGGAAAGTGGTGTTTCCACTTCATTCACAATTTTGGATAAGGCTACGGTATAAGTTCCTGGAGGTACCAAGCCCCCAGTATCTTCTCCACCGAACGGATTGTAAAACGGTGGTTGATAAAAACTTATGGGTTCTTGGGAGGCATAACGCAAATCCCAATGCATTCGTTTTAATCCAGCCTTGGGACTGGTAAACAATTTTCGAACAATGGTACCCGTATTATCGGTAACCGTCAGTACCAGTTGTGGGTCCATTTCTGCAGCCTCCTCACTTAAGGTTTCATATGTCGGATAGGGATTGTCTTTACCGTCTTTCGCGAAATCCTTAGTACTTTTTTTACGCTTGTCCTCTAAAGTTTCGATATTCTCTTTGAGATACCAAGTGAAAATAGCTTCAGCACCTAAATTATCTCCTATGAAGAAATTGTCCCCCATAAACGCTTTGTCAGGCAAACCTAAGGGATAAGAGGATTCAAATTGCATGGCATCGCGAACTGAGAATAGGGTCGCTTCGTTTTCCAGTTTGGGTTGCAGATTCCGAAGGCTGGAATAATCATCCAATACATAAAAGCCTCTTCCAAAGGTGCCCAAGACCAAATCATTATGGTCTTCTTGAATGGCAATATCACGAACAGCAATAGGAGGTAGGGCACCTTTCAACTGTTTCCATTCCCCGCCCTGATTATCAGAAAAGAACACACCGAATTCGGTTCCGGCGAATAATAGGTTTTTATCGATGTGGTCCTCTTCAAAGGCATAGGTGGACCCTCGTTCAGGTAGGTTATTGGTTATGGCTGTCCAAGATTTTCCTTTATCCCTGCTCATCAAAACATACGGTTTAAAGTCACCGTTTTTGTGGTTATTGAAACAAGCATACACCACATTTTCATCATGCTTCGATGCAAAAACGGCATTCACATAGGTTCTGCTGGGTACTCCTGGAAAACTTGAAACTTTTCGCCAGTTACTCCCGCCATCTTCGGTGATTTGAATCAAGCCATCATCCGTACCCACATAAAGCAGGTCTTGATTTTTTGGAGATTCTGAAAATGCAACGATGGTGCCGTAGGGTGATGTGGACCCATTTTTCGCGACGGCATCAATGCCCTGAATTCTGCCCATAACCTTAAGTTTGTTTCGGTCAATGTTTTGGGTGAGGTCATCACTAATAACCTGCCAACTATTTCCGCGGTCGTTACTTTTGAACAACTTGTTTGCAGCAAAATACACTCTTCCTGATTTGTGTCGGCTCACTGCTAGGGGTGCATCCCAATTCCAGCGATAGCTGTTTTCACCTTTACGTTCTTTTGGTTGAATTCCCTTTTCTTCGCCACTCAATTTATCATAGCGCACCAGATTGCCGTACTGGGATTGCGCATAAACGATATTCGGATTTTCAGGGTCAATTTGGGATTCAAAACCATCACCACCATGCGTGATGAACCAGTCAAAATTATTGGGGCCGTTGCCACTAACGGTACGTGAAGGTCCACCCAAGCTAAAGTTGTCTTGAGTACCCCCGTAGATGTTGTAAAACGGCTTGGCATTATCTACGGCAACCTTATAAAATTGGGTCACCGGAAGGTTGGGCTTAAAGGTCCAATGTTTTCCAGAATCCCATGACTCGTAAATACCACCGTCGTTTCCAGAGAGTAGATGTGAGTTGTTATTTGGATTTATCCATATAACGTGATTATCGATATGTTTGAAATCCTCTCCGACATAGTCAAAAGTTTTTCCGCCATCATTAGTAACCCGCATCCAGTTGTTCATGGCATATACCCGTTCGGGATTGATAGGGTCCGTAAAGATTTCTTGATAGTAATTTCCGCTTGTGGAATAGTCTCCTCTTTTTTCCCAGGATGCGCCTCTATTGGTTGAGCGGTAAAACCCTCCTTTGCCCTGAGACGCTTCAACAATGGCGTAAATGTATTCTGGATTGGCTTGCGAAATGGCAAGACCAATGCGACCGAGCATGGTAGAAGGCAATCCACTGTTGATTTCTTTCCAAGTCTTTCCGCCATCTTCAGATTTATGAATGCCAGAACCGGGCCCGCCACCCACATAAGTGAAAACATGACGTCTTCTTTGAAATGCAACAGCGTAAAGAACATCCGGATTGCGCGGGTCCATAACCACATCGTTGACTCCGGTATGCTCGTCAATGGTCAGTACCGCATTCCACGTTTTTCCGCCATCTTCCGTTTTATATAAGCCGCGTTCTCCCCCAGCGCTCCATAAAGGTCCAATCGCTGCAACATAAACGATATTGGAATTTTCAGGATGCACAATGATTTTTCCAATGTGTTCTGAAGTTTTTAAACCAACATTTTCCCAACTATTTCCGCCATCTTCTGACCGGTATACACCATCGCCGTAGGAAACACTACGTTGGTTATTGTTTTCGCCAGTTCCTACCCAAACCACATTTGGGTTGTTTGGGTCCAGCGTGACACAGCCAATGGAATAACTTCCTTGTCCATCAAAAATGGGTTGAAATGTATTTCCTGCATTAACGGTTTTCCAAACGCCACCCGCTGAAGCGGCTACATAATACTCATTAAAATTTGAAGGGTTTACCGCGATATCAGAAATACGACCAGAGGTTAATGCAGGGCCCAAACTGCGAAATTTCAAACCGCTGAGGTTGGCTTTTGCAAGGACGGTTTTGGCTTCGGCATCTTTATCTGATTTCTTTTTTTTCTGTGAAAATGCCTGGAAACAAAGGGCAACAAAGAGAAGGGTAATTACTTTTCTCATTAGGTTGGATTAAAGGATATACTAACCTTTGAAAGATATGGATTATTCTAAACCCTAACCATCGCGAAACCTTAAAGTTGTCTAAAATACTTCGGGAAAGAATACATTGGATTTAGAGCGAAATGCAAGTGAATTTTGCCCTACCACATTTCAAGTATACAGACAATTCTGAATAAGTTCTTGAAATGCCATGAGAAGCTTTTGGAGCATCAAAAACCAAATAAATTGGGAATCCAAAGACTTAGTTCAGGAATGTAGGTTACTAACATAAGCACAACCAACATCATAATGAAAAGCGGCAATAAGGGTTTAATAACTTGTTGAATTTTAAGATTTGCTACGCCACAGCCCACAAAAAGCACGGAACCTACCGGAGGTGTGCACAGCCCAATACATAGGTTGAGAATCATGATGATGCCAAAGTGAATAGGGTCTATTCCCATTTGGGTAACAATGGGCAGGAAAATGGGCGTGAAAATCAATACCGCTGGGGTCATGTCCATAAAAATGCCTACGAATAGCAAAATCAAATTGATAATGATTAGTATGACTATCGGATTATCACTCACACTCAATAGTCCGGCACTAATTTCTTGTGGGATGCTCTCATAACTCATCACCCAACTCATGGCGACGGAAGTTGCAATTAGCAACATAACAATTGCGGTAGTTTTGGCCGTTTCCAAAAATATGGGGGCAATATCCTTGAAAGTGATTTCTTTATAAGCAAAGGCCAATACGAAGGTGTAGACGACCGCTACAGCCGAAGCTTCCGTCGCGGTGAAAATTCCGGCGACGATACCCCCAATGACCACTACCAACAGCAAAAGGCTGGGTAAGGCATCAAAAAACCGTTTGAAAAAGGCTTTAAACCCAACTGATTTTTCGGTAGGATACTTTTTTAGGAATGAATATACACCCGCCACCAACATCAAAGCCAATCCAATCAATATGCCTGGCACATAACCTGCCAAAAAGAGCGCGGCAATGCTGACCCCACCACTGGCCAAGGAATAAATAATCAAAATGTTACTAGGAGGAATGATGAGTCCTGTTGTGGCACTGGTAATGTTTACCGCAGCACTAAAGGATTTGTCATATCCTTCTTTTTGCATCATAGGGTTCATAAAGCCGCCAATGGCCGATGCCGCAGCCACGGCTGAACCGGATATAGCCCCAAAAAGCATACAGGCGATGATGTTTACGAAAGCCAATCCCCCTGGTAACGGTCCCACAATAGCTTTGGCAAAGGCGATAAGTCTTCTGGCGATTCCACCTTGGTTCATAACCTGTCCCGCAAGGATAAAAAACGGAATGGCCAAAAGCGCAAAACTATCCAAGGAAGTCGCCATTCGTTGTGCCAAGGTGGTCAATGCGGGTAAACTAGGCATGGAAATTAAAAGTGTAATCATCGCCGAAAGTCCTATGGCGTAAGCAATGGGAACCCGGATACCAATCAGTAATACAAAACTGATGACCAAAACCAAGGCTTCAACGTAATCCATCTTGGGCTGGTTTTTGGTCTAAAAATTCTTGAAAAAAGGTATCCAAACTGTAATACACGATTAACAATCCTGAAATAGGAACAGCACTGTAAATCCAAAAGAGCGGGATTTTCAAGGCTGCGGATTGCTGTTTCAATTCAAATGTAACCCAGCATAGATTGACCCCTCCAACGCCCATAACGGCCAAAGCAAAAAGCACTATGGAAACCGTGACAATTCCAACAAAGAATTTAGGGGATTTCGCTACAGTTGCCGTGGGAATCAGGTCTATGGCCAAGTGGAGTTGTTTTCCGGTTGCATAGGCTGCCCCATATAATCCTAACCATATCAAAGCGAAACTGGCAATCTCATCGGTCAACGTACTTGGACTGCCCAAAACATAACGAGAGACTACCTGCCAAATCACGGAAACGAGCATGATGCTAATGATAATTAGCAAAACGATTTCCAAGAAACGGTTTATGGTGCTTCTCATTTTAGGGTTTTTATCGCTTGAACGAAGGGACCGACCTTCGAATCTTTCTCAAACAATGTTAAAGATGCTTTCGTTTTTTCAGCAAAGAAGGTTTTATTTGGATAATTTACTTGAACCCCTGCTTCTTTTATGATACGTAAGGCATCATCTTCTGCTTTTGCCCAGACCTCTCTTTGATATACTGCGGAAGTCTCTGCTGACAGCTGCAACCATTGTTTTTCTTTTTCACTTAACCGATTCCAAGTTTCCATTCCCACCAACAGCACATCGGGTACGGCCGTATGCTCATCAAAACTGTAGTACTTGCAAACCTCATAATGTTTTGAGGTTTGAAAGCTTGGGAGATTGTTTTCGGCCCCATCCACAACACCTTGTTGCAAAGCGGTGTAAAGCTCTCCCCAAGAAATAGGCGTAGGTGCCCCACCCAATTGCTGGACCATGCTCACGGCCATATTACTTTTTTGGACACGAATTTTTAGGCCCTTCAAATCTTCCGGAGTATTGATAGGATGTTCTTTGGTGTAAAAACTACGGCTCCCAGCATCATAAAAACACAATCCGCGCAAGCGATATTCTGAGCCTTTATGCAGAAATTGTTGCCCTACTTCGCCATCATAAAATGTATGGGAATGTTGCTTGTCTCGAAATAAATAGGGAATACTAAGCACTTTGTATTCCGGGACAAAATTCTCGAGAACTGCAGCAGACACCTTAGTGATGTCTAAACTGCCGATTTGCAGAAGTTCCAAGCATTCTCGTTCGGCACCTAGTTGCCCACTTGGATAAATCTTCACTTGAAGGTTCCCCTCGGAGTTTTTTTGAAGTTCTTCTCCCAAACGTATCATGGCCAAATGCACGGGATGGTTGGTATCTAACCCATGGGCCAAACGCAGTACTTTTCTTTCTTGTTTTGAACCACAAGATAGGAGCAGTAATGCAAGCAGAATGACCATCCAAGGTTTTGCCATACTTAAGCCCTTATGTTTTGAATCAGTGTCAAGGTCTCCGATACGGTTTGGGTTAGTTCTTCAAATTTACCTTTGGAAATGGTTTGCTTTAGAAATAATTGACTTCCCATGCCTACACAATGTACCCCTGCGTTGAACCAGGCGGATAGATTTTCTTCGGTAGGTTTTACCCCTCCGGTAGGCATTATGGGAACTTTCGGATAAACCGCTTTAACGGATTTGACAAAACCTGGACCCAATACGTTACCTGGAAAAGCCTTGATCAACTGTGCACCAAGTTGCAATGCATGATAAATCTCGGTAACCGTGCAGCAACCTGGAATCCATAAAACGGACTGGGTGTTGCAAAATTCGGCTACTTCAGGAACAAAAGCTGGAGAGACGATGAAATCGGCACCAACAGACAAGAAATCCTCAGCATCCTTAACGCTAAAAATGGTTCCAATTCCAAGACTTAAATCTGGATAGGATTTTGCTTTTTTGGCCAATTCTGCAAAAACGTCAAGAGCGTTTTCTCCTCGATTGGTAAACTCAAATACCCGAACACCTCCTTCATAACAGGCTTCCAACACCTGTGAAGCTGTCGCAACATCTGTATGGTTAAAAACAGGAATCAATCCTGTCTCGCCCATTTTCAATAGCATTTTTTGGTGTTCCATAAGGGCAATTCTTATCTCGCTACTCTTCCTGATGCATCTCCGGACATCAGTTTTTCAACCTCGGCTACGGTCACCAAATTGGCATCTCCGTAAATGGTGTGTTTCAAACAAGAGGCTGCTACCGCAAAATTTAAGGCTTTTTGGTCATCCCCGGGATAGGTTAAAAGACCATAAATCAATCCTCCCATAAAACTATCGCCCCCGCCAACACGGTCAACAATGTGGGTGATTTGATATTCGGGCGATTGAAATAGCGTTTTACCATCATACAATACGCCGGCCCAAGTGTTGTGCGAGGCCGAAAGAGAGCCTCTTAAGGTGGTGATAACTTTTTGCGCCTTGGGAAAACGTTTCATCATTTGCTCACAAACCGATAAAAACGCTTCAGCTTTAACATGTTCCCCTTGGGTGGTAATATCCAAGCCTTCTGGTTTGATACCAAAATGCTTTTCAGCGTCTTCTTCATTCCCTAAAACAATATCGCAATGGGCCGTTAACTCCGACATAATGGATTCTCGTTTTGCGTCTTCGCAATAGTTCCAAAGCTTGGCACGATAATTCAAATCCGTAGAAATGGTAACCCCTATATTACTAGCTACTTTTACGGCCTCCAAACAGGCGTCGGCAGCACCTTGCGAAATAGCCGGTGTGATGCCAGTCCAATGAAACCATTGGGTATCAGCGAAAACTGATTTCCAATCCACCATTCCAGGTTGTATTTCGGCCATGGCGGAATGGGCTCTGTCATACACCACTTTACTACCTCGACTCACTGCTCCTGTTTCCAAGAAGTAAATTCCCAATCGGTCCCCACCAAAAAGCACATGGGAAGTACCAACATTTCGTTTACGCATTTCCATCAAGGCGCAATCACCAATATCGTTTTTGGGTAATCGCGTTACAAATTCCACGGGGAGTCCATAATTGGCCAAGGAAACCGCGACATTGGATTCCCCACCGCCGTAGATAGCCTCAAAACGGGATGCTTGTGAAAATCGCAAAAAACCAGATGGTGCCAAACGCAACATGATTTCTCCGAAAGTGACCACTTTTTTCATAACAATTGAATAGTATTTATAGTTTTCTTCCCCTCTTTTTTTGAATAACACATGCCATAATTATCAAAAATGAAAGTTTTTTAGTTAATTTGTGCAATCGATTGCACAATATTAGCAATTTAATTTCACATGAAAGCGAAATTCCTTAAAATTCATCCTAACGATAATGTGGTCGTGGCACTTGAAAACCTTGATTTAGGTACTCTAATTCATGTTGATGGAAAGGAATTGAGACTATTGGAGTCAGTTTCCGCCAAGCATAAGTTTTTAGATAGGGATGTACAAAAAGACGAGGTAATCACCATGTATGGCGGAATTGTCGGTACTGCAAAACAATCTTTAAAGGCTGGACAAGTGCTTCGTGTTGAAAACACCACGCATAAAACAGAAACGTTTGGCCAACGCGATATGAACTTAAATTGGGACCAACCGGATGTTACCAAATTTCAGGGAAGAACGTTTGAGGGCTATCATCGAGGGGATGGCCAAGTGGGAACCGCCAATTATTGGGTGGTTGTACCGCTTGTATTTTGTGAGAACCGAAATGTAATGGTGATGAAGGAGGCATTTCTAGAAGAGCTTAGCTTTGTTAAACCTAATCCGTACAAAAGTTTGGTGAGGCGTTTGGTGGCGAAACACCAAAGTGAAGACGTTCCGTTCAAGCCTTTGGAGTTCCAAGAAGAAATTCATCAAACCTCGCCTATTTTTCCAAATGTAGACGGCATTAAATTTTTAACGCATCAAGGCGGTTGTGGTGGAATCCGACAAGATTCTGATATGCTTTGCGCCTTGATTGCGGGGTATTTGAACCACCCTAATGTGGCTGGAGGTACTATTTTGAGTTTGGGGTGCCAAAATGCGCAAATTCACATCCTTCAAGAAAAGCTGAAACAATTAAATCCAAATTTTGACAAACCTCTTCACATTTTTGACCAGCAACAACAGGGCACCGAGGAGACCTTATTGACCAATGTCATTCAAAAGACCTTTGAGGGACTAACCCAGGCGAACGAAAACCGACGCAAGCCCGCTCCGCTAAGCAAGCTTACTTTGGGGCTGGAATGTGGGGGTTCGGATGGATTTTCAGGTATTTCAGCAAACCCGACGGTAGGATATGCCTCTGATTTAGTTGTTACTTTGGGCGGAAAAACTATGCTTGCCGAGTTTCCTGAGCTTTGTGGGGTAGAACAGCAACTCATCAACCGATGCACTACCCAAGAAACTGCGGATAAATTCGTGACCTTGATGAAATCTTATTCGGAAGCAGCAGTGGCGGTAGGTTCTGGATTTGATATGAATCCAAGTCCAGGAAACATCAAAGATGGGCTTATCACTGATGCGATGAAAAGTGCAGGGGCAGCCAAAAAAGGGGGGACTTCGCCTGTTGTGGACGTATTGGATTATGCAGAGTACGCCACCAAACCCGGATTGAATCTACTTTGCACGCCAGGGAATGACGTTGAAAGTACAACCGCTTTAGCCGGCTCCGGAGCAAATATTATTTTGTTTACTACGGGCTTGGGCACCCCGACTGGGAATCCAATTGCACCGGTAGTTAAGATTTCTTCAAATTCAGCTTTGGCAGAGCGAATGCCCGATATTATCGACCTTGATGCTGGCCCCGTGATAACCGGTGCTAAAACCATTCCTCAAATGGGAGAGGAACTACTTGAGTTCATCATTGCGGTAGCCAGCGGAAAAGTGAGGACAAAGGCACAAATGCTTGGACAAGACGATTTTATTCCCTGGAAACGAGGAATCTCTCTCTAAATTTGAAAGCATGGACCAACTATTTGATATACAGGGTAAAGTCATTGTCATAACTGGAGCTACCGGAGTTTTGGGCTCTGCCATGGCAAAATACTTGGCGGCCAATGGTGCTCAAGTGGGGCTATTGGCTCGTAATTCAGAATCGGCGAAAGTGCTTCAGCAAGAAATCGAAAATTCAGAAGGAAAAGCATTTCTGCTTATTGCGGATGTAACAGATGAGAAGCAATTGGTTGAAGCTCAGAAAACACTAAAACAAAATTTTGGGCAAATTGATGGACTGATTAACGCCGCTGGTGGAAACATGGCAGGGGCAACGATTACCCCAGACCAAAGTTTGCTCGATAGTGACACGACAGCGCTGCGCAACATTATTGATTTAAATTATATTGGCACTTATCTACCTACAAAAGTGTTTTTACCCCTGTTTTTGGAAAAAAACCAAGGCACTATCATCAATGTGTCCAGTATGTCCGCAGAACGACCTTTAACCCGAGTTATGGGGTATTCCTCTTCAAAAGCGGGCATTGATAATTTAACACGTTGGTTGGCGGTGGAGTTTGCCCAGAAGCATGGTGAGGGGCTCAGGGTGAATGCAATTGCACCTGGGTTTTTCTTGACGAAACAAAACAAGACGTTGCTGACCGAAGAAAACGGTTCGCTAACGGCAAGGGGTAATCAAATTCTAACCAATACGCCCATGGGACGATTTGGGTCCCCAGACGAACTTTTTGGAGCAGTTCATTACCTGTGTAGTGATGCCTCAAAGTTTGTAACAGGAACCATTATGGCCATTGATGGCGGCTTTGGAGCATATTCTGGGGTATAAGACGACTAAAGGATGAAATTATTAGAACAAACCATGCGTTGGTACGGTCCAAATGACCCCGTAAGCCTGTCGGATATTCGACAGTCGGGTGCTACAGGCGTAGTGAGTGCCTTGCATAATATTCCCAACGGAGAAGTGTGGTCAATAGAAGAGATTCAGCAGCGAAAGACTGAAATTGAAAAAGCAGGATTGGTTTGGTCCGTGGTTGAAAGTGTTCCCGTTCATGAAAATATCAAGACCCGGAGTGGTGCGTTCGAAAGATACATCCAGAACTACAAAACCACTTTGCGAAATCTTTCCGAGTGCGGAATCCATGTTGTTTGCTATAATTTCATGCCTGTTTTGGATTGGACGCGTACGGATTTAGGATACGAACTGCCGACCGGTGCCAAAGCCCTTCGTTTTGAAAAAGCAGCCTACGTCGCTTTTGACTGTTTCGTTTTAAAGAGGCCAAACGCTGAGAAAGATTACTCCAAAGCAGAACTCGAATTAGCCCAAGACTATGTAAATCAAGTTTCGTCTGAACAGCTTCAAACGTTGACCCGCACGATTGTTGCAGGTCTTCCCGGAAGCGAAGAAGGATATACACTAGAACAGTTTCAAGCCCAACTAGACCAATATAAAAGGATAGACGCCGATACCTTGGCCTTGCACTTAAAATTGTTTTTAGATGCCATTATTCCTGTTTGTGACGAAGTAGGCCTCAAAATGGCCATTCACCCAGATGACCCTCCCTTTTCCCTATTTGGACTACCGCGGGTGGTAAGTACAGCTGCAGATATTGAGCGAATTTTTTCGGAAACTCCTAGCCGCAACAACGGACTTACCTTTTGCACGGGATCTTTTGGAGTAAGAGAAGACAATAATCTTCCCGAGATGATTGCGCAATTTGGAGAGCGCATTCATTTTGTGCATCTCAGAAGCACCCAGCGGGATTCATTGGGAAATTTCCATGAAGCCAATCATTTGGAAGGCGATGTACCCATGTTTGAGGTCATGAAATCCCTTTTTAAACTCCAACAACAACGCAATATTTCCTTGCCCATGCGTCCGGACCATGGCCATCAAGTATTGGATGATTTACACAAGAAAACCAATCCCGGCTATACCGGAATTGGCAGACTCAAGGGTTTGGCAGAATTGCGGGGGTTGGAGTTTGCAATTAGTAAAACGGCTTCAGTTTCTTAATCTTTGATGTTATAATCATATTTCTGCTGCATTTGATTGTAAAAATCCCGTAGGACAAAAAAGGCCTGTTTTTTGAATCCTCCATCCGAAATTAAACCTTTACGATTCCATCCATCTTGAATCTGAGAGAGATTCCGTCGTGGAGACCTAAAGTCTACTAGAATCCAAGGGGTCATTCCGCGAAGTGTTGGTATTTTTTTCAACATTTTCAGCTGTTCTTCGTATAAGTTTTTTTGATATTCCTCAGTCCAGCGGGTGAGTTTATCGTTATGGTAATTGTATAATGCTCCTCCGCCAAACTCACTCACAAAAAAGGGTTTGTTCGAAGGAAGCTCCCATGTAACCTCAGCGCAACGTTCAGGTAATCCAGAATACCAGCCGATGTATTCGTTACAACTAAGGATGTCGACATCTTGGGCGAAAGGGTCAGGAATTTTTACGGTGTTAGCCGTGCTTTTCTCATCCCGCTCCAGCGCAGCACTAATAAAGCGGGTATCATCAATTGATAACGTTATTTGCTTTAAATCGCGCAGAAACTTCAATCGTGACGGCACATCGGGGGTTTCATTTGCAACCGACCAAATAATGACGCTTGCCCGATTTTTATCTCGATGAATCAGGGTTTCCAATTGCGATTTAGCTTGGTTGAATGCAATAGGGTTTTCATAATCAATACCCCAATAAACAGGGATTTCTTCCCATAACAAAAAGCCCAATTCATCGGCTAACCTAGGCATGTTTTCGTTGTGGGGATAATGCGCCAATCTCACAAAGTTGCAATTGAGCTCCTTAGCCCATCCCAACAACAATTTGGCGTCTTCCAACGACCGAGCGCGTCCTACTCGCAGCGGATTTTCTTCATGCAGGCTAATGCCTCTCAAAAAGATGGACTGACCGTTTAATAAGATGTCCGAACCTTTGGTTTCAATGGTTCGAAAACCGATTTTGTCTGTAAGGATATCCTCATCACAAGACCATTTTACCTCATACAGTTTGGGGCGTTTAGGATACCATTTTTTGATTTTTTTTGCTGGAAGTTCAATGGCTGCTTTACCCGTGGTGTCCAGAACAATTTTCTTCGAAAGTTTAATTTCGGGAATGGAAAGGGTTACGGTTTTGCCCCCGCCTTGTGCGACTTGAACATAGCCCTTGATAGTATTCGGGTCCTTTGGGTCCAGTTGTATTTTATAATCTTGGATGTGGGTTTTAGGCACTTCGATGAGCTTTACATCTCGGGTTATGCCCCCATAATTCCACCAGTCCGTTGTATAATTGGGAACGCGATGCTGTTCACGCCGATTATCTACCCGTACCACCAAAGAATTCCCTTTGGGAAGCAGTTGCTTGGTGATGTTGAAGTTAAAAGGGTCAAATCCGCCCAAATGTTTGCAAACCTTTTCTCCATTTAGATACACATCTGTTTGATAGTTGGCCGCACCGAAGTACAAAAACAGTTCGTGGTCTGTTTTCATATCATAATCGAAGGTAGTGCGGTACCAGATGGCCCCCTCGTAGTATTCCAATTTCTCGAATTGACTATTCCAGTCGCCCGGTACCATGATTTCAGGTGAAGTATTGAAATTGTATTCCACGCGGTCCCAGCGATTTTCGATAACCTTGTCGGTGTAGTAGGGCTTTGCGGATGCCTTTGTCGATTCCACTTCATCAAAAGGCTTCCAATTTCTATGATTTCGATACCCAGTATCGTATGGGTCAACCACATATTTCCAATTACCATTCAATAGGGTAGCGGGTCGGTTGTACACATTTTGCAATAGTGGTTCTTGTGCTTGCAATGCTGCCGTAAAAACCAGACAAAGTAATAGGGTATATGAGAACTTCTTCATGAACTATGATTTAGTAGGTAAGAACTGTCCGTTGATTTTAGTATTGACAAAAAGCACGTTTTTAGCCTCTTTAACGACTTCCATTTCAGGGGCGAAGTCAATCGTACAGTCTTGAAAATAAATGTCTTGAATTGGTTTTTCAGCTCTTCCTTGCAATACAATTGACTTTTGAACAGTACTATCTATGGTGATGTTCTGGAAATAGAAATCATGATAGGCCGTAAAATGTTCATTACCTCTCCAGCCTTTGTAATCGGTAGTGAATTCGAATCCAATTTGAGCCGAACCCACTTCAACATCCCGAATAAAAACATCGCGAATAAAACCACCTCTATCCGGGTTGCTTTTGAATTGAAAAGCATGTTTGCCACTTTGTTTCAGCGTACAATTCTCAACAAAGATGTTGCGCACACCTGCTGACATTTCCGAGCCAATACAAAAACCGCTACCCACCTCTGTGTCGAAAATGTTGTTACGAATAATAATGTTTTCTGATGAGGGATAGTCCCAACCATCTTGGTCACGCCCCGCCTTTATGGCAATGCAGTCATCATGGGTTTGGATAGAGCAATCTTCAATCAGTACATTTTGACAGCTTTCTGGGTCAATACCGTCATCGTTCGTAGTGCCCGCTTGGATGTTCAGTCCACGAATCGTAATGTTTTCGGATAGTACTGGATGGATGGTCCAAAATGGAGAGCCTTTAATGGAAAACCCTTCAAGAAGAATGTTTTTGCAACCGATGAACTCGATAGCCGAGGGCCGCAAATAATGCCCTTGGCCAAAAATCCGTTCCTCTAGAGGAATTTGGTCATTGCCCATTTGACGTAAGCGTTTCTTGTCGGCTTTCTGCTTTTTCTTCCAATCGTACCAAAATTGTTCGGCCTGACCATTGATTGAACCTTTTCCTGTTATCGCAATGTTTTCAGCATCCAACGCATAGATAAGCGGAGAATAGTTCATGAGGAAAGTACCCTCCCAACGGGATTTGACCACGGGCAGATAATCTTCAGGTTCGGTTGAAAAGAGAAGTTCCACTCCTTCCTTGAGGTGAAGGCGTATATTGGATTTTAAAAAAATGCTGCCCTTCGACAAGTAACTTCCCGAATCTATGGCAATGGTACCGCCTCCTGCATGGGATAGGCTATCAATGTGATGATTCAATCGATTTCTAAAATCATCGGTGTAAGAGATGGTCAAGGTGGTATCCAAAAATTTTGGTGGGCGAATAGACTCCAGAATTTGCGGATAGGTGCTATCCCAGGCATGAGCTATTTGTTTCTGAGCATCTTCCTGCGTAAACTCCTTTTTTGCTTTGGAGGTGCAACTTGCCCATAAAAAAACGAAAAGCACTACAAGCAGGATAGCTTTAGGACGCTTTAAGAGAGTGATATGTTTCGTTCGCGATTGCATTTATTGAAATTCAAATTGATGCACATCACTTAAAAAACGCAACCCAAAGGCGGTCGCGATGTCGCGGTAAATCAATTTCATTTTTCCGTTGGATTTCCCCTTTTGTCGTATTTCGTAGTAACCTCCGGCCAAATTTGTATCACTATGGTCTGGAGCAAATTGATTCTTCAAAGTAAAGTCCACCGCCTTTTTGATATTTGAATTGAAATCCGGATGGCCGAGCTCAAAAAGTCGCAGCCATAGTATTCCTGCAAAGGAAGTACCGGAGCCGCAAGGGGAACGCTCATCAACCTTGCCATCAGCATAGCTGATATAGAAGATAACGCCATTTTCCTGCTGAATTTTGGCCAGACCTTTTCCAGTTTTTAGGGCAGCTTCGAGGTATTTTTTGTTTTTCGAAAGCGTGTAAGCCTCTATCAAAGCCTCAGCGTTCCAGGTGTTGAAGCGCGCATGAATTTTACCGGTATTGGGGTCGTTTGGTTCAAAATCCATCCAAAACCCATTGGCACTTTGCTTTTCTATGAGTCCATCACAGAGATGTAAAAAAGCGTCTTTGTATCGTTGCTTTCCGGTGAATTCATACATATCCTTCCAGAGATAGCCTTCCGCATTCGGGCGTGCTACATGCTTAATCGTAATAGGATGACCTTGATGCTGCGCATGAGGACTTTTATCTTTCCAAATCTCACCGGTTTCCGGGTCAACAATGTTGTAACTCAATTGGTGTTCTGGCAGATAGAGCTTTTCTAAAATCCATTTTCCAGCGGCGCTAGCCACTTCTGCATAGCGTTTGTCACCCGTTACTTCGCTCAGGTCGAAAAGCCCGGGGGTGCCGTCCGTAATTGTGGTGGTATTGATGAGGTTTCCAACGCTAGCCCCATGAATCGCGTTCATGTAGCCTGCCAACGGATGTCCCTCAGGAAACTGAAGACTTATCCACCAGTTCCCTGCTTTTTTGGCAAATTCGAGTGCCTCGTCACTTTGGGTGACTTGATGTGCTTCTAATAAACCTTGTATGAGTTGCCCTGTATGCCAAGCGGGTTCATATTCATTCCATTTACCGGAAATCATTTCATAATCGCCACGCGATTTTCCGTTTTCATCAAGACAACTCCTACCCGCATGTTGAGTACCACGCCGTAATGAACTTTCAATTTTGGATTGGTATGACGCATCTAAACCCAACTTAGATTTTTGCCCGCAAGCGTGTAAAGGCACCCCCAGAATTATCATTACATAAATAAGATGCCTACTCATTGAATTTGAACATTTGTAGTGTCAACGATGGCATTATGCTCCCAGAGGATAGGATAGTTTGGCGTAGCTTTCTGGATAGAGACATCTTTAAATCGAATGTTCTCTCCATGGGCCAAAATGATTTTAGCATCTTGCTGGGTAAAGTCCGAAGTGGATTCCCATTGCTTTATTTTTTTATTGCCTTTTGGTTTTTTCCATTTAGAATTGTCCAAGTTATCCTCGAAAACGATACTTACTTTTTCAAATAGAATGTCGTTAATGTTTTGCTGCGGATGTCCCGAGAGATAAAAGATTCCTTTGGTTTTAAAAGCGCAGGATTCAAATTTTATGCTTTCAATCCGCCCCACTTTTGAATCCATTTTACGTTGGTGGATATCCATAAAAACAGCATATTCTTGGGCATGTCGTGAGCCGGTTTCTACATCAAGGTTCTTAAAAAGAACATTTTGGTAGGTGCCTCCATCCATCATGAAAAAACCAACGGCATAACGTGTATTTCGTATAGTAATGTCCTCAAATAGAATGTTTTGGGTTAGGTTGCCGCTGCCTGTGCCCAATTTAAGCGCGGAATCATCGCTTTCCAAATAGCAGTTTTTTACGTTTACATTTTCAACAACTCTAGGTCTCGGATTACCATTTGGGTCCGTCCATAATTTTTCTTTAGAAGTCACTTTGAGACAAATGGCGTCATCTCCTGTTCGGATATCGGAGTTGGTTATGGTAATGTTTTTGGTATTTCGGATATCGATACCGTCTGTATTTGGACTTCTCGGGTCGTTTTTGATACGGATGCTATCCACCACAACACCATCACAAAAATTAAAGTTCAAGGTGTGTGAAGGACTGTTTTCAAATCGAATTCCCTTCACAGTTACCCCTTTCGCATCACTGATGACAATCCAAGGTTCGGGGCGTTCGGTAAATTTCCAATTGTCATCAAAAAAGACCGTTCCGTTGCCGTTGATGGTTCCTTTTCCGCGAAGGGTCAAACTATCTGCAAAGGGGGCTGTAATAAAAACTTCATTCGGATAGTCCTTCATCTCAGGGCTAGCCAAAAGGGTAGCGCCTTCTTCCAATTCTAAGGTAATAGAAGGCCCAAGCGTTAAAGCTCCGGTTAAAAAAGTGCCTTTAGGTACTACAACGGTGCCTTTAGCGGCCAAGGCCTTGTCAATGGTGGTTTGTATAGCTTTGGTGTTTAGGGTCTTTCCGTCGGGAACGGCTCCAAAATCGATAATGTTGAAGACTTTTACTTCAGCGCTTACGCCAGAGCAAAGCCACATGCCCAAAAAGATGGGCAGCATTAGAAGAACTCTCATTTGGTATACTTTTTATCGTAAGCTCTAACCTGTTCTTCATCGACTTCAACTCCCAGTCCAGGTCGGTTTGAGATATACAATCGGCCCCCTTTAAATTCCGGGAAACCGGAAAGGCAATCAAAGGCTGCTGGTGCTTTCTCCCGCAACGCGAATTCTTGGGGTAACGTGGCCATCTCCGTGGCACACACCCAATGCAACATACAAACTGTACTCAAGGAAGGTCTTGAATTGTGCGCAACCAGTTTTACACCTTTTTTGGCGATGTAGTCCCCAATGCGTTTGCCTCCGGTAAATCCACCGCATTTGAGAAGGTCAGGATTTACCGCCCATGAACCGCCATAGGTCAATAAATGTTTGATTTGCTCTACGGTATACGCATGTTCCCCAAAAACGATAGGAATGTTAACATTTTCAACTACGGATTTTATCGCTTGGTAATCATATGGAGCGGTAGGTTCTTCCCACCAAGCCAAATTGAACTCTTCTAAGCTTTTGCCTAGTGCGATAGCTCTTTTTTCAGAATGCCCCATATTGGCATCCATGGCCAATTGAATATCAGGACCAATAGCTTTTCGCAAGGCTCGTGCAAACGCGACAGTATTATCATTCGGCGGGTCTTGGTTTTCCAAACCCCATCGCATTCGAAATTTTAAGGTTTTATACCCCTCTTGGATGAGTTCTTTTGCCTTGGTTGCCGCCTGCTCGGGAGTTGGGTAAACATCTCGTGTAAAACTGGCGTAGATTTCAACGGAATCGCGATGTTTTCCTCCTAAAAGCTTGTACACTGGTTTTTGGGTAGCTTTCCCCATGGCGTCATAAATGGCGCAATCAATACCGGACAGGGAATAGGTCAATAAACCCCCGGGACCCAAATCATATTCCGATTTTATGCAATGGTCCCAAGTCTTTTCCACATCAAAGATGTTGGTGCCTTCGAAGTAGTTTTTTAATGTTTTTTCTATCAAAGTTCTGGATGCATGCTTGTCATTGGGCATAGCTTCTGCCCATCCTTTGATGCCATTGTTTAATTCAACGGAAACAAAGAGGGCTTTGCGGAACAGAAACGTATCGATATCCTTAATAACGAAATCATCATCTTGGGCCATTTCCTTCCAATTTGAAGGAATCGCAAATCGTTGACTCCATAAGGGAAAAGGCAGCCCAGGAAGAAGGGCTGCCGATGAAATCGTTTTAATGAACTTTAATCTATTCATTTACAATTCCTGAATTGAACTAACCAACTTAAACTTATTTATTCCCTTAAGGTACCATCAAAATTAAGACTCCAGCCTAAGGTCCAATCGTTATCTGGTGAAACAGCACCTACAAAATTGACTGCATCAAAGAATTCTCCTAGGGTTGAGGCATCGGATGAGTTTAAAGTAGATACTCCTATAAATGTGTCCATTAGAACAACCGGGTCTTCGGAGTTGTTATTTTCAGCCAATCGGAAATCGTCTCTAACGCTGCTATGCAGGCCATCATCATCCCCGTCTTGGCCATTGCCAAAGACAGCGGAATTCTTGATTATCATGTCACCGTCATCACTTCTGTTCCTAAAGGAATCGTCGAAGCCCGTTACTAAGGTGTTGTGAAATTCTCCTTTGCCTCCATCGCGAACTTGAACACCATCAGTATCTCCGGCACCATCGCCCACAATGAAAGGTCCAATGACAGTAATATTTGACAATATGGCATCGGAGTTTCTTGGGGATTCGTCAGTGTCCCGACCTAAAATACCTTCACTATCATCCACATCGGTGAGAATAGCCCAAAACTGACCATTTCCTTCCCATCCATCGCTATAGCGTACGCCGCGGTCATCTGGTTTGGTCACCACTATGTGTTTTAGATTGACATAACCACCTCTCATCCTGATTCCCGTGTCGTCTGAATTATGAACTTGAACAAAATCAATGGTAGTATTGCCTCCTACTTGTCGCAATTGCAAGGCCTCGTCTCCGTTGCCTCCGTTTTCAATACGAACATAGCGTAACACTCCGGAGTTACCGTCTGGGGAATCATCTCCTCTTAGTACAACCCCTACCCAGTCGCCGTTATCTGGCTCATCAGGTTGATTGGGTGCAGCATTAATCGAATTAAAAATTATTGGTGCTGCTACCGAGCCCTCTGCTACGAGAGCACCTCCAATTTGCACATTTAGCTCTGTCGCTTCATCAATGGCATAAACCATGGTGCCTTCTTCAATGGTCAAGGTGGTGATGTCTTCCACTCTCACTTCACCATTCAACAGCCAAAGGTTTTCACTATCAAAAGTTTCGTCAAAGTTGATGTTGCCCGTTACCTGTTTAAAGGCGGTTCCATTGATTTCAACATCTTCAATGGTATACGCTGGAGCAATATCAGAAACAGTTGCCGTAAAGGTTTCCGATGCGGTTTCGCCCAGTACATCTCTTACGGAGAAAGTGAATATCTCAGTGCTACCCAACAAATCTGGGGTAATCAAAAACTCCAAGTCATAATTATCTTCACCAATGGTTCTTGTTGGATACGTTATTCTTTCAATGACAGTTCCACCTCGCGCGACGGTGAATTCTTGAAATAAAGCCGAAGCTTCATATTCAGCAGTTACCCGTATGGTTTGCCCAATTCGAAATGCCCCTTCGGTAATGGATAATTCTATGCTAGGCACATCGAATGTTGGTGGTTCGAAACCGTCGTCATCATCGTTACATGACCACAATATCACTACGGCTAATATGGCACTGATTAATTTTATATCAATCAACTTGTTCATGGCTGTTTAAAATTTAAAGTTTATACCGAATCGGGCAGACCAATCATAGATTTCGTAATTCGTCACTTGGCTTCTTACCGATTGGAATTCGAGATTCGGCTCGTTGGTGAGGTTCACAAACTCTGCGAAGATGGTAAGGTTATCATTTATTTTTTGAGAGGCATTGATGTCGAGCTGGTAGCGTTCCTCCAGGAAAAAGTCTTGCTCGGGGTCATCTGAAAAACTCAGCAATGAACGTCCATTGTAGTTCAGTGAAGCTCTTGCGCTGAATCCTCCTAAATCGTAGGAGAGGGCAGCATTCCAGACATTATCGGCCTGACCAACGAATGAGACATCATCACGCACCAAAGTTTCCCCAGTGTCTTCATCTAAGAACTCAAAACTACTATTGGAATCCACATAGGTATAATTCAAGAACACGCCCAAACCAGATAGAAAGCCTGGTAGGAAGTCCAATTTTTTCGTGAAGTTCAACTCGATTCCTAGTAACTCGGCTTCATCTCCATTAATGGGTTCGGTTTGCAAGAACACTTCATTGTTGAAATCCGCATTTGAAATCTGGTCGAAAATGAAGTTTTCAATGCGTTTGTAAAATATCCCTCCAGAGATTACACCAGCACCTTTTAGATAGGACTCAAAAAGCAAGTCAAGATTATCAGCGCTTGCAGGTAACAAATCCGGATTTCCAGTAATCAAGAGCTGGTCGGCAAAGTTGATATTTTGGGCGGGTACTAAGTCCTGCAATTCAGGCCTCGCATAGGATTGGGTGTATGCAAATCTCAGATTCGTACGGTCGTTTAACTCATAGCGCAAATGCACCATGGGCAAGAAAAAGTCATAAGAATTACTTCCGAACACTGGTTCTGAGGACACTGGCACCGCTGGGGCATCATCAGTGGCAGGGGGCTCGATTTCAAGACGCAGTGCATCATAACTCACTTCCGTCTTTTCATAACGAACACCTGCTAGTATGCGAAACTTGTTCAATTGTATCTTGCCTTGGAAATAGGCAGCATACACATCTTCGCCCGCATTGAAAAAGAAGCTTTCGCTATTGATTCTTGAAGAATTTTCATCTAGTTCGTAAGCTGCGGTGTTATCTATAAAGTGTTGCATGGCCCTACGGGGGTCAGGGAATCTTCCCATTTGGTAGCGACCGTCGAAGATGGAGCTACCATTATTGTCAAAAACTTGGGTCAAGTTATAGGGTCCGTTGAATTCATTGTATTCCACTGTGGTTCTCCTTCTGATGTTGTCCAAGTCTCGATATTTACCACCAGTTTTGAATTCCCCAACGTTTTTTCCTAGGTTGAACGGAACGGTGAAGTTCAATCGAGCCACCGTGTTATCGCCGCGGTTTAAGATGGGTTTGTCTTGTTGGAAGGCATTGAAATCATAGGCCGAATAGTTTTCAAAATCGAAATCTGGAGAAGAGAAAAGCGTGAAATCGCCGTCCCTAGCTAGTTCCAAAGTCAGGTCCCGCTCACGGAATACAAACCGGTCACTTCTTAAAATTCTTTCGGAACGGGTGTAGTTGATTCCATAATCCACTTGACCAAAAGTTCCCATAGGATGCTTACCCTCAAAAGTGACGGTAATATTCTCTCGGTCGATGACACGGTCATTGATATCTCGTCGTACGCGTACGTCATTATCTGGACCGGCTATATTGGGATTAAGCGGGTCGTTGTAGTTGTTTCTTGGACGGAATCGTATCCTTCTGCGCAGGGATTCATCTTCAAGCTTATTGTAAATGGCTTTGAAAACAACGTTAGAGTTGTCACTGAAGCGGTAGTCAAAAGTTGCATTCACTCCAATTCTTGTTCTTTCGTTCAATAGGGGTCGTAAGCGGTAATCGTCTACCACGTTTGCTCGAAAGGAATTAGGGTCGTCATCTGACCCGATTTGGCGATTTCGATAGGTGGCTTCAAATCGTTCTTCACCGTTTACCGTGTTGTAGTAACTACCTCCCAAGAGGATTCCAAATTTGTTGTCAGCAAATCGCTGGTCGTATTTCAAGCGAAAAACTTGGCTGCCTCTTTGGAAAAGGTCATTGTATCCACCTCCAAGTGTCCCTTTTATTCTTGCTTTGGAAGTAGCAGCAGTTGGCGTTATCAAATTGATGGCCCCACCTACTGCATCTCCATCCATATCGGGAGTAATGGCTTTACTCACTTCCATGGAGGCCAGCTGGTCCGCACTTATCAAGTCCAGACCTTCCGTTCTACCACCACCTTCATCCGTAGTGGGAATTTGTTCGCCATTGATGGCGACCGTGGTAAAGTTTTGAGGTGTACCTCTAATTTTTACAATACTGCCTTCCCCGTTGTCACGCTCTATAGTTACCCCGGAGACCCGTTGCATGGCTTCACCTACATTGATATCAGGAAATCGCCCGATAAGGTCTGCGGATACGATGGTTTTGATGTTATCCGCATTCTTTTGTTGGTTGAAAGCTCTTTGCTGACCCTCCAAGCTACTAGTGATGATTACCTCTCCCAAGGCATTAACCGAAGGCTTAAGGGTAACATCCCCTAGGGATATGGAACCAGAACCGAGTTCAATAGTCGTTTTGTAAGGTTCGAATCCGATATATGATATTTCGATTTCGTGAGAACCATATGGGACGCGAGGTAGGCTAAATAGTCCGTCAAGTGAGGAACTCGTCCCTATGGTCAACTCACGAATTACGATGGATGCTCCAGGAAGTGGTTCGCCTTCTTCTCCCAAAACCCTACCGCTAACAGTGCCATAGGCTTGTTGGTCATTTCGATTCACGGATGAATTTGCCAACGGGTTAGACCACCCTAAAGCAAAACATAGACTTGTTAGTAGAATGGGAAGAATCTTCTTTGAAGGAGCTAACAATTTCATTACCCAAATAGTTTAGTTCAGTTAATTTGTTTGTGCAATCGATTGCATAGATAATGAAGAAATATTAAATTCGCAAATAATTATATTGTATTTTGTTTGTTTTCAAATAATAAGTGCCTTTTATTTACAATATGTAATGTTTAGCCTACATTTCATAATAGTGGATTTATTAACTAAATTGCGCAAACGATTACGCTTTCTTGTGCACATTGACCCTTTGGATAGCCCATTGCTATGGAGAACAGTAAAAAAGTAACGATACACGATATTGCTGAAAAGCTCAACATCACCGCATCCACGGTTTCAAGAGCGTTGAATGGGAATCCCCGAATTAGTGAGCGTACGAAGAAAGCTGTATTGAAAACGGCGGATGAACTCAACTACGAACCCAATCAGGTAGCTTCCGCCCTACGGAGTGGGCGCACCCAGTTGATTGGAATGTTGGTGCCTTCCATTAATAGAGCTTTCTTTTCCTCCATCATACGTGGGGTGGAAGAAGTCGCCAATTCTTTAGGCTATCATGTCATTGTCAGTCCCTCTTACGAAAACCTTGAGAACGAAGAACGGGTGATTAAAGCTTTTTTAAGTGCTCGTGTTGATGGTGTAATTGCTTCAATTGGTAAGAGTACCCAGCAATTTGAGCATTTCAACCAAGTTTTGGGCAGAGGTTTACCTTTGGTACTTTTCGATAGAACGACTCCAATGTTGCAAACGAGTCAGGTGGTTATTGACGACTATCAGGGAGCCTATATGGCTACGGCACATCTCATTGAGCAAGGATGCACCCGAATTGCACACTTTACTACAGAACGAAAAATCAACATTTATAAAGAACGTTATCGCGGATACGTGAATGCCCTGGAAGACCACGGGGTTACATTTGATGACTCTTTGGTTTTTAGCGGAAACCTTCAGCTGGAAGACGGTCAACTGCATACCAAACAGCTCATAGCATCTGGCGATGCATTCGATGCTATTTTTTCAGCTAGTGATTACGCCGCCATGGGGGCAATGCAGGTATTGAAGGAGAATGGTTTCAGTATTCCTAAGGACGTAGCGTTGGTTGGTTTTTTGAATGAACCCTTTACCGCTTTTACTGACCCTCCTTTGACTACGGTGAATCAGTTTCCTATTGAAATGGGTCGAACCGCCGCGAATCTCTTTTTCAATGCCTTGAATTCAGAACAGCAGAAAGTAACCCCAAAGAAAACCGTTCTTCAGCCAGAACTGATTATTCGTCAATCCTCCTTAAAACAGGAATCTTAACCATTTAATGTCTCATGAAACATCTGGATTTCAGCTTTGACAAAATATGAGCAATCGATTGCATAAACCTATGAAAACCTTTATAACCGACGATTTTCTATTGAAGAGCGAGTTTGCGAAAAGACTCTATCATGGCTACGTAAAAGATTTGCCGATTATCGATTATCACAATCATCTACCCCCAGCACAAATTGCCCAAAATCATGTTTTTGAAAATATCTCATCGGTTTGGTTAAAAGGCGACCACTATAAATGGAGGGCCATGCGCACTTTGGGCATTGATGAACAATACATCACAGGACAAGCATCGGATTCTGAAAAATTCGTGAAGTGGGCTCAAACCGTTCCGTACACCGTCCGCAATCCGCTGTATCATTGGACACATTTAGAGCTACTCCGATATTTTGATATTTCGGAATTATTGAGTGGTGACAACGCGAGTGAAATTTACCAAGCGACTACCGAGCAACTCCAATCTGAAACGAACCATACGTTGGGGCTATTGGAACAGATGAAGGTGCAAATTGTGGCCACCACAGATGACCCTGCAGATGGTTTAGTGTATCATCAGCGGTTCAGTGAGACGGATTCGAATTTGCTAATGATTCCTAGTTATCGTCCCGATAAAGTCTACGCTACCCAAGATACCAATGCATTTATGATCTATTTGGAAAAACTAGGAGACACTGTCAATAGTAGCATCCAGAATTACCAAGATTTAATAACGGTATTACAGCAAAGAGCGGATTTCTTTAATAGTATTGGGTGCAAAAGCGCAGACCATGGACTAGAGGCACTGGTATTTTTTGAGTTAGGCACCTACGATTGTGAAGCTTTGTTCCAAAAGGTAAGGGGAGGTAAAGCCTTGACTGTGGAGGAACAGGATTACTTTCGATTCGAGACCTTGGTTCATTTGACCCGGTACTATCATCATTTAGGCTGGGTACAGCAATTCCATTTGGGTGCTTTACGAAATACCAACCAGCGTATGCTGAGCAAGCTCGGTCCTGACACGGGTTTTGACAGTATTGGTGATTTCAGTCAGGCTCAAAGTTTAGCTAATTTTCTCAATTTTTTGGATAGTACAGACCAACTGGCCAAAACGATTATTTACAACCTTAATCCCGCAGATAATGAAGTGTTCGCTTCAATGATTGGGAATTTCAACGATGGGCGCATTAAAGGCAAGATGCAATTTGGGTCTGCTTGGTGGTTTTTGGACCAAAAAGATGGTATGGAAAAACAATTGAATAGTCTATCCAATCTAGGGCTGCTCAGTTGTTTTATTGGTATGCTAACGGACTCTCGTAGCTTTCTTTCTTTTCCGCGTCACGAGTACTTTCGAAGGATATTATGCAATTTGATTGGGCAGGATGTGGAGAACGGAGAACTGCCCAGCGACGAAAAATGGTTAGGAAAAATTGTTAGTGATATCTGCTACCACAATGTCAAAGAATATTTTGGATTTTAAACTGGATTGACCCGTGAAAAAACTGAATAGGGAAACCTTCTCTGTGCCCAAAAGGCCCGTAAAGATTGTGCAATTCGGTGAAGGAAATTTTCTTCGTGGATTTGTGGATTGGATGGTGGATATTCTCAATGAACAAACCAATTTCAATGGAAATGTCCAAATCGTGCAACCCCTACCTCGGGGAATGGAGACACTCATTAACCAGCAACAAGGGTTGTACCATGTGGTTTTGGAAGGTATTGAAAAGGGTAATAAGGTGCAAAACTCGAGGTTGATTACTGCTGTTGAAGGAGTTCTTAATCCCTACGAAGCGTACGAGAATTTTCTCGGTCTTGCGGAAAATCCAGACTTACGGTTCATTGTATCCAATACCACAGAAGCAGGAATTGTTTTCGACCCACAAGACATAAACTATCGTTCCGTACCCAAAACATTCCCGGGTAAGCTAACGGCATTACTTCATCACCGATACCAGTTCTTTCAGGGCACCTCTCCGGGAAAGCTGTACATTTTACCCTGTGAACTTATTGATACGAATGGCACAATTCTTTTAAAGTGCATTAGGGATTACACGGAACTCTGGTCACTAGGGGAGGGCTTCAAAGATTGGCTTCAAAATGAAGTGTACTTCTACAATACCCTGGTGGACCGCATAGTCCCGGGATTCCCAAGAGATGCGATTACCGAGGTGCAAAACAAATTAGGTTATGAAGACCAATTGGTGGTCAAAGCTGAACCGTTTCATCTCTGGGTTATTGAAGGTGCGCCTCAAATTGAACAAGAATTGGATTTTAAAAAAACCAAACTGAATGTTGTTTTCACCCAAGACTTAAGTCCATACCGAACCAGAAAGGTGCGAATTTTGAATGGTGCGCATACTGCCATGGTTCCGGCAGGTTATCTTAACGGATTCAAGGAAGTTCGAGAAGTGGCAGAAAACGAAACAATGGCCGCTTTTCTAAATCAAATCATTTTCAAAGAAATTATTCCGACCCTTGATATGCCCAAAGCCGAGCTTGAAAGTTATGCCCATGAAGTTTTGGATAGGTTTAGAAATCCTTTTATCAAACACCGTTTATTGGATATTTCATTGAATTCAATTTCCAAATTCAAAGTTCGGGTGCTACCCAGTATTTTGAAGTATATGGAGACTTTCAAAGAAGTTCCCGAAGGCTTGGTAACTGCATTGTACTACCTAATACTATTTTATAAAGGGGAATATGAAGGAAATGAAATTCCCTTGAAGGATGACGAAAAACATATTTCTTTTTTCAAAGCAGCATGGAATCAAGAAGATGAAGAAGGATTTCTGCGCAAGATTTTGTCAAATGAAGCTATGTGGGGCGAAAACTTTCTTCACAAAGAATTACTGTTGACAGCCTTACAAGAAAGACGAAAACAGCTTCCTTTAATCCAGTGGTCCTAGATCTTCTAAACAAATCACTTCCCATGGTCGAAATTTTACGGTCCATCCCTTGGTGCCGAGTTCATTGTGGCTTTTGAAGCGGCCAATGAGATTGGATGTCATGCCGCAGTATGTTTTTTGGTGTTTTTCGGAGAAGAGAATGTAAACCAGGTATTCCAAAATAAAAAAGCCTCTTAAATAAGAGGCTTTCTTCGTAGCGGGGACTGGACTCGAACCAGCGTCCGCCTTTGGCGGATAATAGCCCGGCATCACCATTCCACGATGATATTTTCAGCGACCCACTTTCTTCCCTGTCCTGACTTTAAGAACTTTTCCCTTTTTAAGGCCTCGCTTTTGGAATGAAATACCTCTACATGAATCACTTTCCATGGTCGGAATTTTATGGTCCATCCTTTGGTGGCCAGTTCATTGTGGCTTTTGAAGCGGCCAATGAGATTGGAAGTCATGCCGCAATACGTTTTTTGGTGTTTTTTGGAGAAGAGAATGTAGACGAGATATTCCAAAATAAAAAAGCCCCTTAAGTAAGAGGCTTTCTTCGTAGCGGGGACTGGACTCGAACCAGCGACCTTCGGGTTATAAGAATTTACGTTAAAACTTCAAATTATATTAATAGTATTGAAAATCAATTAATTATAATATAATTTATATTTTTTGGAATCAAAAAATGGTATATAAATGCATAAAATGTTGTACCTATGTTGTACCCAGAATTTTGTACC